>JAAZDK010000246.1 GCA_012512855.1 Clostridiales bacterium | reverse complement strand
GCATAATAGGGTTTTGTAGTGTAACCGCTGACACAGCCTATAGTATCCCCCGGATTTACAGTCACAATTTTACCCATCTCAAAGCTGTGCAACTTATTATTGACATATGTGTCTGGAGGGGTAACAGAGGGGATGATGATATGAAAGTCATCTGAAACCATTGAAGCATCCTCAATGAATACCCGAGGTTTAAATATCGCTATACTGCTGGAAAAGTGAGTTTCTACCTCTGTCATAACATTATTTGGGATTTGGCTCATGAAGTTTGCATATTTATTCATAACTCACACCTCAGGCTGATTTTATTTTGCACAATATCATTATATAACTTTTAAATCAAAAATGTTTGTCGAATTATTGCAAACACACAAATTATTAAGCAAAAAAACAACAATCTCACAGCAATATTTGAATACGAATTTGGAAAACCGTTTGATAAATTGTTACTGTGGGTATTTAGGCTTTGAAATAATTTAAAAATATGGGAGGTGTGAAAGTGCGTATGAGCAAGGAACTACGAACGCCGGCAGGAAAAAGCATGATTGCAGTCCTTTTGGCTGTAACTTTGTTTTTTCAGGCAGTAATTCCCACAGCAGCAGCATTGCCTACGATTACATCCTTAACAGGCGGCGAAATGGAGTTGGATTATTTAAGTCCAATGAAATCGCCTAAGGATTATCTGGCTTATCTAAATGATGATAGAAAGCCAGATGGTGAAAGGAAACTCACAATACCCTTATCGACGGGGTCAACCGACGAAGATGTAACAGATTCAGTTTACCGAGAAAGGGAAACTATAAAAATAGCAGAGTTGGAGTCAAAACCCATAACCGGTGAAATTATTGTCCGTTACAAAGACAATGCTAACATAAAAGGGCCCATAGGTCTTATGGGTGATTTGGGCCAAAGGGATAATCTTCAACTGGTTCAGGTCAGTGAAGGTGAAGATTTTGATGCGATATTAGAGGAGCTGGAAAAGGCTCCTAATGTGGAGTATGCGGAACCCAACTATAAGCTTTATTCCCAGGATACTTGGGAACCCAATGATCCTTATTATGAAGAAGAACAGTGGGGTATGCATGAGATAGAGATAGTAGATGCCTGGGAAGACGCAGACGAGTTGCTCAATGATGAAGAAGCTAAACCTGTGACCGTAGCGGTTATTGATACCGGTGTTGACTCGACTCATGAGGACTTGTCAGGTCGAGTGCTGTCAGGCTATAACGCAATATCTGATGATCTAGATACAGATGATGTGGCCTACAGTATGGACGATTCCTCAAATGGTCACGGCACCCACATTGCCGGCATAATTGCAGCAAATACCAATAACCAAATAGGTATAGCCGGAGTTGCCGGCGAGTTCCCGGTAAGTATCTTGCCTATAAAGGTGCTAGATTCTGCCGGTGTTGGCTCCATGTATAATGTTGCCCAGGGAATCAAATGGGCAGCAGATAATGGGGCAAAAATCATAAACTTAAGCCTCGGTGCCCGCCTGCCCGATTATCCACGAACATTAGCTGAGGCAGTCAGATATGCTCAGGAAAAGGGGATTTTGGTGGTAGCTGCGGCGGGGAATGATGGTATGGGTGTAGCAGATTTTTATCCTGCATGCCTGCCAGGTGTACTTTCAGTCGGTGCAATAGATACCGATACGCGGAAGGCTTCATTTTCTAACGAAGGTGATGTGGCCGCACCGGGT
>JAAZDK010000245.1 GCA_012512855.1 Clostridiales bacterium | reverse complement strand
TTCTAAAAATTTCATTAAGATTTCCATTATTCAAACTTTGTTCATATTTACATGATATACTAAAAAAGGAATGTGGAATTGATGCAAAATATACAAATTTAACTGCAAATTTGACATAGCCTAAATATACATGACTTTATACTATACATTAATAAATAATACAGAAGGTAGTGATAGAATGGATTTTCCCGTATTTTACAATGAGGCAGAGGAATGGAAGAATGCATTATTGCTTTATGATTCAGCCTTAAAGCAGATAAATACCAAACTGGAGATTTTAAACAATGAGTTTAAACTGGTGCATAAGTATAATCCGATTGAACATATAACCTCAAGAATCAAAACTCCGCAAAGCATAGCAAGAAAGCTGCGGCTCAACAATAGGGAGCTGACGATTGAAAATATTATTAAATATGTAAACGATGTAGCCGGTGTCAGAATAATATGCTCCTTTACCTCCGATATTTACCGTATAGCGGACCTTATTGCAAAACAAAGCGACATTAAGGTCTTGAAGGTTAAGGATTATATTATGTGTCCGAAGGAGAACGGTTATTCCAGCTACCATATGATTGTGGCAGTCCCTGTTTTTTTGACCGACAGGACGGTTGAAACTAAGGTAGAGATACAGATTCGCACGATAGCCATGGATTTGTGGGCCAGTCTGGAGCATAAGATTTATTATAAATTTGAGGGCAAGGCTCCCGAGCATATCAGAAAAGAGTTAAAAGAATGCTCAGAAATAGTTGCATATCTGGACCAGAAAATGTTAAGCTTAAATGAAGAGATTAAGCGTTACAGTAATGACATCCTGCAGGAATATCAGGCTGAGATTCCCGATTCGAACCTTTCTGTTGTGGCAGAGGCTATCGGAACCATAATAGAGGAGGACGAGCAGACACAAAAGCCGGAGGAAGCACCGGTTTATAACACTGAGCATGCCGCAAAGACCGGAAAGAAGCGGATGCTGTTCGGTCTTTGGGCATAATACAAAGGAGAGATACCTATGAATATGCCTTTTGGTTTAATAGCCAGAAAGGAAACCGTCCAAAGGAGAAAAGATAATGAAATGGATTTAAGCCGGCTGGAGGATATGCTGGCCGGGTATCAAAAGCTACTGGCAGATTACCGTAAATGTATCAGGGAGTATTATAACCGGCTGGAGGATAAGGACAGGGACACACAGGATGAGATAGTCGCAAACGTGCAGGCGGCCCTGGATTTGGCCTGTATTAAGGAGCAAAGTGAAAAGACAGGCAGTTTGGTTGAGGGCTTGAATAAGCAAATGGAGGGTATCAGCAGTCAGCTGCTGGATATTAGGTCGGGCTTAGCCCAAAAAAGCGAAGAAAGGCTGGAGTCCTTATCCACATCGCTGGCAGAGGTTACGGCTGCTGTTGACAGGCTCTCAAGAAGCGTAAAAAGAGGGCGCGCCGTAAATGTATTTTTGCTTATTTTGAATATTTTAGGTCTGGGTATGCTGGCGTTTATTCTTTTATACTCACTTGGCATAATACCCTTCTGACAGTATAAGGGTTAAAAAATATCTTTTATTTTTAAAATAAGATATTTAGTAGTAAAGATATTCAGAGAAGTTTTCCTAGCCAATAGAAAAATGAAAGGCTGTTTCAATGCCGGTATTGGTATTAAACAGCCTTTTCCCTGTTCAAAATGGTTGTTATATCTGTATAAACTATTTGGTTCCTTTTATCATGCCAATTTAGTTTTATGATTGTTGGGCTTTAGTCCAATTTGATATTCTTAAGAAGAGCTGCCAGCCCGGTGGTTGCCTCCTCACCGGAGGAATAGCTTATCGGAGCCTCCTCAACATCTTCAACTATATCATCCTTTTCCTCCACAGCCTTCATGCTCAGGCTGATTTTACCGTCCTTTATATCAATGATTTTAACGGTAACTTCGTCCCCAAGCTTAATTACCTCGTTGGGAGACTTAATGCGTCTGTCGGCTATCTGTGATACATGGAGCAGGCCGGATAAGCCCTCACCGATGCTGACAAAGGCTCCGTAGGAGGCAATCATCTCAACTTTTCCGGTGGTTACCAGACCAATCTGCAGGCGGGAAATCTTGCTTTGCTTTTGCTTTGCCTCTTTTTCCTTTTCTACTTCCTTAGCTGACAATACCAGCTTTCTTTTGCTTTCATCAACTGTTATTATGCAAGCTTCTATTTCCTTGCCTACCCAGGCGGAGGTGTCCTCTACATAGCCTAAAGCCAGCTGGGATGCCGGTATAAAGGCCCTTACTCCAAACAGGTAGGTGACTACACCGCCATTTACGGCAGAGGATATCTTAACCTTAAAAACTTGCTTTTCCTCCATGGACAGTCTCAGCTTTTCCCAGGCAAGTATATCATCCGCCCGCTTTTTGGACAGCAGTATATTGCCGTTGCCGTCATCCTCTGACAAAACAAGGGCAAAAATTTCCTCGCCAGGCTTTACATCGGCTTTTATCGAAAAGCCGGGATCATTGCTTAGCTCCTCCAGCTTGATAATACCTTCAGCATAGTAACCCAGATCAAGTACCACCTCGTTGTCACTGATGCCAATAACCGTTCCCTTTACAATATCTCCCTCACTTATTTTTCTGAAGGAACGATCCAGCTCATCCCTGAAATCATCCATTGAGGGGATTACTTCCTTTACTTCTTCCTCTTCATCGGCAGTTGAATCGGTCAGACTATATACTTCAGTTTCCTGAGAAATAGCTGTATTGCTGTTTTCTTGTGACTTATCATCATGATTTACAAGATCCTTATATTCACTCATATTAAAAGGGGACAGGAAAATCTCCGGTCCGGCTACCTCCTTTATTGTAGAATAGCGTTTCTTCATTTAAATAATACGGCATACTTGTCTTGATGTAAATACAAATAAGGGCTGTCTGTTTATTTTATTATGTCTTCTTTAATATAAAAAAATAAATTAGCTATGTAGCGGAATATCAGTTATTTGTTATTTATAAAATATTTGCTATTTGCATGTGTAAAGATAAGCATTTCCCTTTTTGCCAATTCTCTCTATTACTCCGAGATGGTGCAGAATATTTAATGCTGTCTGGGCATTTGATCTGGAAAGGCCGGAGGCTTTTTTAAAATCCAGTGACGTAAATTCAGCGGGAAGCTGAGATGGAATTAACAGCCGGTAGTCCTCAGGCTGTAGGATGCTTATTTCATTTACCAATTCGGTGGGAATCCGATCGCAACGGGAGGAGCCCTTTTTCTTATCCCTGCTCCAGCCATCCAGCAGCCGGTATTCCTCAAGATTCATCATCACAATTTTGAGCCGCAGATTGGGATTTGACAGAAAATCCTTAATCCAATACAGCTCAGGAAAAATCAAATAAGGAGTTCCGGGCTTGGGTGATTTTCTTGGTGGACTGATTTCACCGGTTTGTGGATTAACCCAACGAATCCATTTGAAATTGTGGACAGGATATACGATAGTAACAGGTGCTATCTGTAAAAAAGAAGGCAGCTTTCTTCTGAGCTTATTGAAGCTGCGGGTCTGTATTTCCATTATTCCGTCGCCGGTGTATATATCTGCAACAAAGGAGCCAATTTTTACTTCATGGTTGGCAGGATCAGGAGAATAGTATTTTTTTAAAACGGAATGAACCGTTTTTTCACCAAGGGTGCCTATACTCCCGATTTTCGGAGTCTGACCTATAATTTCATCCACTGTATCTGAAAATAATTGCTTGTCCATATTTTGCCCACCTTTTTTATCTGTTAGTGAAAGAATATAATAAATAGCAACTATTATCAAGTGGCTTGATATTATGGATATATTTTTTAACGGTAAAGGATCTGGGTAATATAGCTGCCGTATCTGCTGTCCGGCTCGTAGGCAAAGCCGACACCGGTATATCTGATTTTTTTATCAAGGATATTAGTTCTGTGCTGCCTGGAGTTATAAAGCTTATGGATGCTTATAAAAGGGTCGTCATAGCCGGCAACCAGATTTTCGCTGTGGCTGATGACAAAGATCCCTTCGCTACGCAATCGGTCCTCCGGCTGCTCTCTTTTGATATTTTTGTGACTGAAAAAGTCATTGACGGCCATATCAAGGCTGTGCTTGCGACAAGCAAGAGCGGCCGAGGATGACCAGGATAAAACCGGCAGATTATGCCTTACCCTGATGGAATTGGTGAGGTCATATATAATAAGCTCAAGGCTGTGCATTGCTTCCGGCGTATATCCATCCTTTTGCATTGCCTTTGACAATAGATATATCCCCGTCACCTTATCCGATTCCAGGCTGTCCATGAATATCTGCAGCCTGTATTCTTCAGTTTCATACTCAATTATATCAGTCAGGCTGTAATCCTGATGCAAAAGCTCACACAGCGTGGAAAGTCCGGTGCCGGATTTAATGCCCATGCAATCAAAATCCAGAGAATCTGTATAAAGGCCGACTACCCTGCCGTCCGACACAGCAATGCACAGCAGACGAGTATAATCATTATTGTATATGTAATATTCAAAATTATATTCGCTTTCATCAATCCGCCCCGGTGCACCAAGCTTTTTTACAACAGCCTCGTCGCTTTCGCCAAGATAAATACTACGGCCCCGCACCTTAATCTGAAGGCCGGAGCTTGCCTGGTTCTTGTCGGACGTGCCATCTGTATTATAAGTGTTATCGTAGGGTAAATCGTCATTAGCGCTTCCTTCAGCTTCTTCACCTGCACCCTGATTGTCTTCCGGAAATATCTGAGAGGGTGTAAATGCATATTGTGATGGCTCACTATGGGGTATGAAATTATATATGTAAAAGATTAATCCGGATATTATTAAGCAAAGGATAACGATTTTACGGAAGGATAAGAATCTCTTCATTTTATTCAGCCTTTCAAAGCAATGTCAACATTGATGCAAAATCCCTTAATTTTTTACTGCAGGGCGTAGCTGCAGCTTTATCTTTTCATACAAATATGTCTATTTAATTCTAGCATATTTGCCTGAATGAGGGCTTAGGGGCTTGATGGCTGAATATGAATAATATGGAAGATTATCTTATTTCGATTGTATATTATCGCTAAATATAGGTTAAAAATAATTGTTTGTGTTGACTTTATTACTAATCTTTGATAATCTGTTATATGTTAATACTTTATTGTATTAACAAGGGGAAGAAGCTAAGAATGTGAGAGGGTAGAATTCTATATAAGGTTGACTTATGGCGCATGTCCTTAAGGCTTTGCCCTTATGGAAGTGCCATATGTCAACCTTATTGTATTAATGCTTATTCTATTATCTGATGTGTTTTTGTCTATTGACAATTGTGTTTATGTCAACTCAATTTTTCCGGATTATTTATACCAGCTGCCAAGTACTTGCTTGGCCAGAGCCAGTGTCTCTTCGTATGATATCGAACCTTGCTTGGCCAGCTTTGACACCCCGTGTAGCTTTGCCAGGGATTCATTGTAGTCGTCAAGCCTGTATATGGCATAATTGTAATCCGCTTTTCCGTTTTCATAATGGGTTACTATAGGTGTTATTCCGGCACTGCTGATATATGTACCGTTTTCATCCTTGCTGATGGTAACCTCGGCTATGCCTCCCAGCATCCTGGGCGCCTCCCGTTGATAGGATATAAAATTGCCCAACGAATAATATACCAGCATCCTGTGATCATCTCTTTTTTCCACCCATTCAACCGGCTGCAGTACATGGGGATGGGTGCCTATAACCAAATCCACTCCAAGATCATAAAAGAAATCCACCAGCTCCTTCTGGGATTTGGACGGTTCATACGAGTATTCTACTCCCCAGTGGGGGAACACTATGGTAAAATCAGCCAGCTCCTCCGCCTTTTTTATATCGCCTTCCATTTTCTTTTTGTCAAGCATGTTGACAAGATAGGGCATATCCTTCGGTAAGGGCTGGCCGTTAAGGCTGTAGGTATAATTCAGCATGGCTATTTTTATACCGTTTTTCTCAATTACGGGTATCTGTTCATATTCCTCCCGGCTTTCATTTATGCCAAGAACCTTAATATCCGGGTAATTCTGCTTCCAGAAGGCCATATTGCTTTTAACTCCCTCCAGTCCCATATCCATTGTGTGATTGGTGGCCTGCAGAATAACATCAAAACCGGCATTAATTATGGCTGTTCCTATTTCGTGGGGGGAGTTAAAGCGCGGATAACCGGAATAAGGGAAGGCTTTTCCGCCAAGGATAGTTTCCTGGTTTATAACGGCGATATCAGCTGCAGATATTATATCCTTTACGTTGGAATAAAGATGATCATAATTATAGCTGCCGTCCGCCCTTTTGCCGCTGTCAATTACTTGTATATGAATGAGATTGTCTCCCACTGCCAGGAGATTGACAGAGCTTGCGGCTGAGCTGGTAATTACCCTGTCTGATGAGGTATATACTGCATCTGAGCCTGCTATGCTGCTTTTTGTCCCGGCAGCAGGTACGGTCAGTGAGCTGTTGGCTTCATTTGCTTCAAAACCCTGCCAGCGCATCAGGGAGCCTTCGTCAAAGCTCCACTGGGGAGTTTGAAGGGGATATTGTATTTCATTTGCATAATACCAGGGATCCTCGGGATGAAGAGGATTTTTAAGTATATGAAAATCCTGTGCAGGCATATAGCCCTGTGCCAGCAGGAAGCATTTGCTTCCGCTTTCATCTGTGGCAACATCAACCACAAGGACACAGTGCCCGGGGCTCCCTGCATAAATAAAGATATCGCCGGGGAGGATCTCCTCTATTGAAATGGGCCTGCATTCCCTTGAAAGGGAGATGGTTCCGGCATATGTGTATACCATGTTAAGGTATTTTCTGAAGCTTTCATATGAATTGTCATAATCCGCCTTTTTGCTCCAGCTGGTATTGTTGCCGTCCACTACAAGCCGGTTGCCCTCACGCCATTTGCTGTACTCCATAAGAAAGCCGTTGGTTAAATGAAAGGCTATCTTGTCGTATGCTCCTATCGACCAAATGTATTCCGCATAGATACGCATAACGGAGTCAGCACATTGCTGCAGGTCTCGATTCCCCACATCAATATCAAAAACAGCAGCATGTCCGTCCTGATATGTCTTTTTTTCTCCATTATACAGTAAAACAGGGCTGTCCGCTTCCTTCAGGGGAAGGCCTCTGATAAAGCCTGTAAGCTCATCCGGGGAAGCATCCGATCTTTTATAGCCGCTGGGTGGATTAAATCGCTCCAGCAGGGGCTTGCCCTCAGGATTTATGATGGGTAGCTGTGTTGAAACGGCTTCCTTGCTGTCATTTTCATCTGTGTTCTTCTGATCTGCCGAGACTTCCCTTTGGTCATCAGCTTGATTTGCCTCGCTGCCATTGCACGGAGGGGGGGTTAAATAAGCCTGATTTTTCCCGGCCTGGCTGCCTTCATCAACAATTACGGGCTCCCTGATTGCCTTTTTACATGATATGACAAGCAGGCAGGAGATCAAAAAAAGGAGAGTAAATAAAGCTGTTCTTTTTGGAATTAGTTTATCTTTTATATTTTTCATACCCGCTCCTTAGATTTGCGATTTATTTTAAATTGATGCGATTTATTTTATATAATGAATATAGTTTGCTGCAGGATTTTTCAAGGGAAAAACTTAGGTGATAATTTATAATAACAACTATAATAATGTTATCACATATATTTGCATTGAGCCAATAAAAATAGCACTAAAAAGAGGTTTTTCTATATATTGCCACAATCAGGCCGCTTTATACTTAATAGCTTATATTTAATGCTATTTACTGCCTTAGATTGCACATTTTTATCAAAAAGCCTTTTTCTTTTATGGATGGCGGATAAAAGACTGCTGATTGTGAATAAATAGCCCTGAGAAAGTAAAAAATGTGGATAAAATATTTGATTGCGGGGGTTTGCCGTCAGGAATTATATTTTGACAAAATAGGCTGCATATGGTATACTTTGACATATTCAAATACGAAAAAAGGCTATGAAAAGAAGAGTATGTAACGGGATCAATTGACAGAGAGCCCCGTCAGCTGAAAAGGGGTAATTGTGAACTTACAGAAGATGGTCTTGGAGCTGCGTACCGAGGGTAGGCCGCCTGGATTTATAGCATATCAATGCATTTATCAGAAGGGGCATATCTTAGGCTGCGACGGAGGCAACCGTTATATTGCCGGACTGTGTATGCAGTAATTGAGGCTTTTATCGTGAGGTAAAAGTAAATTAAAGTGGTACCACGGGAAGAGATCCCGTCTTTAAAGTAATTTAAAGGCGGTTTTTTTATGCAAAAGGGAAAATAGAAGCAGTTTGAAATAAACAGAAAGGATATGATCTGATGAGCAAGAAACCCTATTATATTACAACGGCAATAGCCTATACATCCGGCAAGCCGCATATCGGCAATACCTATGAAATAGTTCTGGCAGACAGTATAGCCCGTTTCAAGAGAATGGAGGGCTATGATGTGTTCTTCCAGACAGGAACAGATGAGCACG
>JAAZDK010000244.1 GCA_012512855.1 Clostridiales bacterium | reverse complement strand
GGTGTGCTTTTTGCAGATGAAGCAAATAATGGCCTGACCCATGATTATTTTAACAGGGTTTTGAACAGCTTTAAGGAAGAGGCTGAACACAAAGGCTATGACATTACCTTTATTAATAAGCATGTTGGAGAAAAATGCCTGTCCTATTATGAGCATGCCAAATATCGGGGTGTTGACGGAATAGTTATTGCCTGTATCAATTTCTACGATCCGGATGTCATTGAGCTGATCCAGAGTGATATTCCGGTGGTTACCATAGACCATGTTTTTGACAATAGAACATCTGTTGTTTCCGATAATATTAAGGGCATAAGGGATTTGGTGAAATATATATATGGGATGGGACATCGAAAAATAGCCTACATACATGGAGCGGACTCATCCGTTACCAGAAACCGTGTCGGCAGCTTTTATAAAACCTGTGGAGAACTGGGGCTTGCAATTCCTGACAGCTATGTTCTGTCCGGAATATACAGGGACCCTGAATCAACTGCGTTTCTTACCAGGCAATTGCTTAATCTTAGGGAACGACCCACATGCATTCTTTTCCCTGATGATTTTTCCTGTATAGGTGGAATTAATGCAATTAAGCAGTATGGCTTACGAATTCCGGATGACATTTCTGTCGCCGGATATGATGGAATATTTTTGTCACAATTCCTGGAACCAAAGCTTACAACTATAAGACAGGATACGGATACTATAGGCAGAAGTGCAGCAGAAAAATTAATAGCTTTGATTGAAAATCCCAAAGCATCCATAATTGAATGGGTGGTGGTAGAGGGCAGGATTCTTATTGGTAATTCCGTAAAAAAGCAAAACTAAGACATCCTATCGGCCTGACTATTTGATATTGCTTAATGCCAGATGTACAAAGGAGATTGGATTTATATGCATATCCGCTAAGGCTTGCGACCGAAGGATTGCAAGGTTCAATGTAATGCACCAATGATAAAGGAAAGGAAGGTATTATTGTATCTTATAAAAAAAGAGAGGGAGGATTACATTGAAGAAGAAGGTAATCAGTATTTTATTAATGGTTGCAATGTTGATAGCATTATTGGCAGGCTGTGGATCAAAGGCTGATGACAAGAGCGGATCTGATCAGCAGACAACAACACAGAATAAGGAACAGGCGGATAAGGGGCAGGATTCCGGCAGCCAAAGCGACAGTTCTGAAAAGACTCAGGTGGAGGAAGGAAAGGTATTGAATATTTACTGCTGGAATACTGAATTCCAGAACAGGATTATTGCTTTTTACCCCAAATATAAGGATAATGGCGATGGTACAGGCAGTATCGGCGATATCAAGGTCAACTGGATTATAACACCAAATGAAAATAATGCTTATCAGAACAAGCTGGATGAGGCTCTGCTGGCACAGGAAAGTGCAGCAGCAGATGATAAGGTTGATATATTCCTTATCGAAGCCGACTATGCTTTGAAGTATGTTGATACGGATTATACCATGAGTCTTGAGGAAGTAGGTATTACTGCTGAGGATTTGAAGAATCAGTATAAGTACACCCAGGAAATTGTAACCGACAGCAAGGGCAAAATTAAGGCAACATCATGGCAGGCCACTCCCGGCTTATTTGCCTACAGACGTTCCATTGCCATGGATGTGCTTGGAACCGATGATCCTGATAAGGTTCAGGAAATGTTAAGCAATTGGGATAAGTTCAATGAAGTGGCTGCAAAAATGAAGGAAAAAGGCTATACCATGCTGTCAGGATATGATGACGCTTACAGAACCTTCTCAAATAATGTATCCGGGCCATGGGTACAAAATGGTAAAGTGGTAGTTGATCCCAACCTAATGAAATGGGTAGATCAGACCAAGGAATTTACTGAAAAAGGCTATAATAACAGAACCTCTCTCTGGAACGCAGAATGGGGCGCAGATCAGGGGCCTAACGGTAAGACCTTCGGCTTCTTCTATTCCACATGGGGTATCAACTTCACTTTAATGGATTACTCACTGGCAGATGCTACAGGACCTAAGCAGGTTGGTAATGGTATCTATGGTGACTGGGCAGTTTGTTATGGACCCGAACCCTTCTACTGGGGCGGAACATGGATCTGAGCCGCAAGAGGTACCGACAAAATAGCCACCATCAGGGATATCATGTATACAATGCCCTGCGATAAGGCTACAATGAAGAGGATCACCGATGAGGTTGCCGACTATACCAATCACAGGGAAGCTATGCTTGAGATTGCAAATAGCGACTATAGCTTTGACTTCCTGGGCGGACAGAATCACATTGCCCTCTTTACCGAAGTTGCTGACAAGATTGATATGAGCAATACATCTCCATATGACCAGTGTTGCAATGAGGAATTCCAGAAGGCATTTAAGGATTACTTTGATGGTAACGTTACAAAGGAAGAGGCTTTGCAGAACTTCTATACCAATATTAAGGTAAAATATCCTGAACTGGTGACGGATTAAATTCGGGTAATTGAATACAGGATGAAGCTTAGTCTTCATCCTGTATTCTTAACATATGCCCGATGGGCGCATGTTCCACAGCTTTTAGAGGAAGGCAAGGTATAGATATGATAAAAAGAAGGAAGAGCTGCGTAAGCTATACAAAATGGGGTTACATATTTTTGATACCCTTTTTCCTGGTATATGTGGTATTTTCATTGATACCCCTGATATCTGTTTTTTACAACAGCCTTTTTGAAAATTACAGATCGGGACTTAACCAGATCGGACCCAATTTTGTTGGACTGAATAACTTTAAGATATTGCTGTCAAATAAGGATTTATTAACCTATGCCAAAAATACAATTATAATATGGATAATTGGATTCATCCCGCAGATTTTATTATCCCTCTTGCTGGCTGCATGGTTTGCAAATACAAGATTGAGGATAAGATGTGCCGGCTTTTTCAAAGCTGTTATCTATATGCCCAATTTAATAATGGCATCGGCCTTTGCCATGCTGTTCTTTACCTTGTTCAGTGACAACGGACCGATCAATGATATGCTGGTTAAGATGGGAATACTTGATGAGCCCTTCCGCTTTCTGTCCAGTATAGGAGGAACCAGAGGGCTGATTGCGTCAATGAATTTTTTAATGTGGTTTGGTAACACCACCATCCTTTTAATGGCAGGAATCCTGGGAATCGACAGCTCGTTGTTTGAGGCTGCTGAGGTTGACGGAGACAGCCAGTTTCAGGCATTCAGGCTAATTTCCCTGCCAGTGCTCAGACCTATCCTGCTTTATGTTTTGATAACATCCATGATTGGTGGAATTCAGATGTTTGATGTTCCGCAGATTCTCACCAACGGTTCAGGTAATCCCAACAGTACGTCAAAAACCTTGATTATGTATCTGAATCAGCATCTTTACAGCAAAAATTATGGTATGGCGGGAGCCTTGTCGGTAATTCTGTTCATTTTAACGGCAATCCTTAGCCTGCTGGTATTTTTCACAATATCCAAGAGAAACGAAAAGAGGTGGGGATAATATGGCGGCTGTCGGAAGGCATAGAAGCAAAATTAGAATTAAAACGATTATCGTTCAAGCCCTGCTGATTTTATTAACCTTTTTGTGCTTATTTCCTTTTTATATACTGATTATAAACAGCAGCAGATTTCATCCGGATATTCAGAAGGGCTTTTCCTTTCTGCCGGGGAAGGCTTTCCTTCATAATCTAAAAAACCTAATGGGCGACCCTAACCTGCCGGTATTTCGGGCATTGCGCAACAGCTTCATCATATCTGCATCCTGCGCCCTGCTTTCTACATATTTCTCCACCTTGACCGCCTATGCAATACATGCATATGATTTCAGGCTAAAAAAGGTCGCCTTTACATTTATCCTGATGATTATGATGGTTCCCGGCCAGGTCACGGCATTGGGCTTTGTTAATCTGATTCGAAGAATGAATTTAATGGACAATTTTATTCCTCTGATAATACCAACAATTGCGGCACCGATTGTATTCTTTTTTATTAAGCAGTACATGGAAAATTCGCTCCCGATGGAAATTGTGGAGGCTGCCCGTATTGACGGAGCACATGAATTCAGGACCTTTAATACGATAATATTACCTATCACAAAGCCTGCAATTGCAGTGCAGATGATATTTACATTTACAAGCTCCTGGAACAACTACTTTATACCGAGCCTGATACTAAATGACGCGAAGATGAAGACCCTGCCGATACTGATTGCACAGCTAAGAAGCGCTGATTTCCTGAAGTTTGATATAGGGAAGGTATATATGCTGATTAGCTTATCTATCTTCCCGGTAATTATCGTTTATGCCTTTCTGTCAAGGAGCATCATACAGGGAGTGGCAATCGGCAGTGTAAAGGGATGAGGTTTACGATAGTAATAGAAGCAAGGTTAAGACTCTAATAAGGACATGAAGGCAACAGCTTTCATGTCCTTATTTAAAATAAGGATGGATGTAATTAATAGAGCTTGGAAAACAAATCAGACAATATCCAACTGAGAAAATGATAAAAGTTATCCGGATGTGCAAAACCTTGTTTTTGTAACTGCAAATCCCTTAAAAGCGTAACAGTACCAAAAAGCGTTGAATATATAGGCAGTAATGCATTTGAGGTGATTAGTGTGAAGTATAAATAAAAATAAAGTAATAAGAACCCCCAGCCTTGCTGCAGCTAAATCTGAGCTGCGCTGCAGCTAAGCCGGGGTTTTTATATCTGAGCTATTTGCCGGTTAATTTAATTAATCCATATTTTCCGTTAATTACGGTTATGTAAATATTATTCTTGCCTGCATAATACATTGTATTGTAATTGAGTGAGGGAGCCAGCAGCTCTTTACCATTCTTGTCTATTACACCATATCTCAGCAATGAATAGTCCTTGCTGCCTTTTTTGCCGGTATAAGCACGAACTAAGGCATAACCGTCGTTTAGTTCACTAACATCGAGATATTTCCCCGATTTTACAACGGTTTTTCCATTTATATCAATCAGGCGTATGGATCTGTTAAAAATATCGTTATCTTTTGAAACAGAAGATACAGCCAATAAATTTTCAGACAGCGGAGAGAAGCTAAGATTATTTCCCTCTATAATCAACTCACCTTTTTTGTTGAAAACCGCATACCAGGTAGGATGGTTGAAGCTGAAGGCTCCATTTGCTACAATCCAGCCATTGTCATATTGAATTATATTGGCGTATCTGGATGTAATAATTTCCTTCCCGTTCTTGTCAACCATGCCGTAATTTCCGTTATAAACCTTGGCAAGACCGTTATTAAAATCATTAACCTCAGTATATTTGGAGCTGGTCAGTTCATTACCATTTTTATCGATTAAAACATGATATGAACCCCCGGCTATATTGGTTATTGTACACCATGCAACTCCATCCTTAAATACACCCAATATCAGGGTTCCGGCCGGTTTATTGATGTCTGCTATTTCATTACCAGCTTTGTCTATGATTTTATATTTGCCGTCCAAGCGGACCATAGCCAGATCTTCTGAAAAGGAGCCTGCAATCTCGTATTTGTATGGAATTACAAGACGCCCGCTTTTATCGATATAGCCAAAACCATGATCGTTATCGCTTACTGCTGCGAGACCATCTGAAAAGGAAAGAGCAGATTTAAACTGTGCCGGTATAACTTCCTTCCCTGTCTTGTCTATAAAGCCGTAACCGTCCTCCCTGCTAACCAAAGCAAGGCCTTCAGAAAAATCCTCAACATTGATATAGCTGTATTCCGAAAGCAGATTCCCCTTTGTGTCAACCAATTGGTATCTGTCATATGGACCTTCCTTCTGAAGAGCTATGATTGCATCCGATAATTTTTTATAGGTATAATATTCGGCAGGTATAATTTCCTTGCCTGATTTGTCCACAATGCCGTATTTTTTATCATATTGAACAACAGCGATATCACCGATAAATTCAGAAATAGTATCATATTTGGCAGGAACTATTTCTTTGCCGTTTTTGTCAATAAAACCGTATTTACCGTTAAGTATAAACATTGCTCTGCCATTTGAGAATCCATATATTTTATCATATTTTGCCGATGCTATTTCCTTTCCGGTTATATCTACAAGACCATATTTCCCATCAGTTACAAATGATGCTAATCCCTCAGTTATATCCGTTAGCCAGTTATACTTAAGCGGGATTACCACCTTGCCCTTTTTGTCAATATAGCCAAATTTCCCATCGATAGAAACCTGTGCATAGCCGTCCTTAAAATCATTGGCTGATGTATATTTCAAGGGAATAACAAGCTTCCCGTTAAGATCGATGTAGCCGAATTTACCATCTTTATAGACTCGTGCCAGATCCTCTGAAAAAAAACCTATGCTTTCATACTTCGGTGCAATAAGCTCTACAGCCTTGAGTTTGTCCGTGCTGTCTGAGGTCTTATCAGCCTTCTTAACGGTAACATTTACAGTTATAGCGGTTGACTTTGCTCCCTTGCTGTCCTTGGCGATTAAAGAAAAGGAATCCGAACCGGTAAAAGATGATTTGGGATTGTATGTAACCTTAACTGTATAGACCCTGGCAGAGCCCTTTCCTTTTGACGTGGGATTAGCCAGCTTTACCGTTCCGTTTTTTGCTGCTTTGGATATGGCAAAGGATATTTTATCTCCATTGGAATCCTTAGCGCTGATAGTAAAGGATATGGATTTACTCTTTGTGGTGGATAACGCAAGAGATTTCCCTTCTGAAATAACTGGAGGAGAATTTTTAGCTGCTGCAAATACCGGTGCGGTATACTGTAATGAAAAAACAACAGCTGTGATTAGAATAAAAGATAATATTTTAGATATTTTTTTGCCGTACATATTCTGTTCACTCCTATTATTATATAACGTTCTAAGGTGGGCCATCCTGCATCAATGCATTTATAGCAAGAGCCTGAATAATGTTCCATCTAAAATATAACAAAAAGGCAGCGATTTAGCAAGAAACATGTTATGTATTGTCGAAAGTTTGTAGTTAGATTATAAAAGAGCAGTTGAAAAAGCTGTGCTATTAAGCCGGCAACATGAAATGATTGTAAATTTGGCCTTATTATGATATATTTTCGAAATTTAAAATAAGCAGCTAATTGAAGAAATCTGACATAACAGGCTTTGTAGGCTTCATACAGGGAGGTTTATATGAAGGCAAGAAAACTACTGGATGTTATTATAACAGCAGAAAGGCTTAAGGGAACAATAAGATACTGTTTTACATCCACAAACAGACCTGAATCTGTTGCGGAGTATTTCTGGATGGCTGTTCTTATGGCTTACTTTATGCGGGATGAATTTCCCGAAGCCGATATGGATAAGGTGATAAAAATGAAGAATATAAGCTCAATTTAACCTATGCAAATAATGATGTTGATTTTTCGGATTATCTGAAGAGCCTGCGACAGGCTGTTTTGGAGGATACTATAGTAAAGCTTAAGGAAGCAGGAATGTGATAAAGTATATCTGACAATTAATGAGAACATATAAGTCGCAGGATGGATTGTCATATTTAATAGAATATGGTATTATTATCTTATATTTTGTCGAAGTGATTACCCGCTTACTAAGAATTGGATTGGGTTAGGCAAAATATGTTTAATTAATCAGATAAGTTTATTTTGCTATAAAAATGACCATGAAAGGACTGACTGCCGGTGAAAAGCAAAAAAGGTCTGTTTTTATTATATCTGATTTTGGCTTTGCTTCTTGCTCCTGTGATTAATCAGGTATTTGATTATGGCACAGCTGTTGCAGAGGCAGCGACGGTATCCTTAAATAAAAGTAAGCTGAGCCTGGTAGTAGGCAATAGCTATACTCTTAAGGTCAAGGGCAGCTCAAAGAAAGTAAAATGGATGGTGGCCAACTCAAATATTGCATCAGTCAGTTCAAAGGGAAAGGTTACTGCTCTAAAGGCTGGAAAAACAGATATCTATGCATATGTAGGCAATAAGATTTATATATGCAAGCTTACTGTAACGGATGCGGTCTTAAATTATAAATCTGTCACCCTGGATCTGGGAGAAACTCTGCTTTTGAAGCTGGAGGGGACCAAAGGGAAGGTTGAATGGTACTCCAATCATTCCTCAGTTGCTTCCGTGGACAGCAAGGGTAAGGTTACCGCCCATGATATTGGAACCGCAACTATAACTGCAAAGGTTGGAAACAGCAAATATAATTGTCAGGTGGATGTTAAGGGTGTTTACAGAATAAGCGCATATCTGGAAAATGATTGTTTGTATCCGGGAGAAAACAGCCAAATAACAATAAAGACCTATCCTTCTTCAGAAAAGGTAAAAACTATCAGCTATAAAAGCAGTGATGAAAGCATAGCCAGGGTTGATGAAAATGGTGTGATAACGGGAGTTAATCCTGGTTTTGCAGATATCACTGTTACCGTAAATAACGGAATAAGCGATGCTCTTACGGTTTTAATCCTGGCGCGGCCGGTCCTGACTGTCCGCAATGCTACTTTTGTGTTGGGAGAAGGCAGGGAAGAAATAGTTGCCAGGCTTGGACAGCCAAGTCGAATTGCAAAATCAAACTATGGTGATGAAACATATATTTATGCCGATGACTATAACAGGCTGCTGCTGTTATATATGAAGGACAATAGACTTGTGGGATGGTACACCAATTCGGTTGATTTTGAATTTTTTGGCTATAGCAAGGAAAGTAAAACAGAGCAAAAATCGGATTGGAATTATAGGTATAAATATACCGTATATATTGATACTCTGGGGAAGAAAAATGTAGATGCAGTCTTTGTGATTGACAGCCAGGTTGAGCTGAACCCTTGTACTGATGAAGTCATTGCCAATATGGAAAAAGAAATTTTTGATATCACAAATTCATACAGGGTGCAAAATGGCCTGCAGGCATTTTTATGGTCTGATAAAGCAGCCGCCAGTGCCAGAAAGCATAGCCAGGATATGGCTACAAATAATTACTTCGATCATTATTCCTTATCAGGAGCATCACCATTCGAAAGAATGAAGCGTGAAGGTATTTATTATACAATAGGAGCAGAAAATATTGCCGCATATTACAGAACATCATTTGATGCATGTCATGGCTGGTTTATGTCTGAAGGACACCGAAGCAATATATTAGATCCGGGACTCGATTATTTAGGTGTCGGTATAGGTATCGATAAGTATGGATATCCATACTACACACAGAATTTCTATGGTTGATCTGATGATATACCCTCGGTTGAAGATAGGCCGGGGGATTTTTGCTTAGTGTAAATATAAATATCGTCGAGGATGCTTCCTTCGGATTTTCTCGTACAATAAGCCTTCCGGATGGTAGCTCTATAGGTATACTCTTAAGAATCCGATAGTAAGGCAAGATTTTATTTTAAATATGACAAAACAATTATGATTATTTACTATGGCAGAATTATTAATGCTTTGACGGAATATTTTATTATAAGGCTTTAGCCTTTGCGATGCAAGAGGTGATTAGACCGAATGATTAGACTGAAAATACCTGCTAGAACCTTATTTGCCCTAACTTTAATATTATCACTTGCCCTTTTAAAGGCTTGTGGCGTCAGTAATCAAATAAATACCGGTGAGGTATACAGCATCTCTTTATCCGGTAAGGATGGACAGGAAGCTGACAAAGTGCAGGAAAAAAAAGGCCTGTCCGATACAGATCGGACTGCAAAAAATCAATTCGAAAACAGATCTGATACAGTAAAATGCCCGACAGAACGGGATGAGTACTCAAAGCTCAGGGAGCTTATCAAGGAAGCAATAGATAACAGAAGCAACGGCTGTATAGAATTTAATAATGTAACTTATAGTATTATAGAAGTAGACGGAGGAGATTTATCAGGAGAAAGAAAGGCGCTTGTGGCAGTCGATATCGGTTATGGTGAGAGGGAATACTGGGCGTTTACCAATGAATATGGACAGCTTGTCTTTGTATATGCAGACAGGCTAATCCCACAGGATGAGGAAAATGAGCCGGTAACTTCAAATGGGAGATATTATAATGATGAGGCCAAGGTACCGGGTACCGAGCTGGAGGATATGGATGAGGGGCATGTAATAGCCGATTCCCTGGGTGGAGTATCAAATGCATATAATATCACTCCACAGAACAGTGTATTAAACAGACATGGTAATCAGGCATATATGGAGAAGGTAATCAGGGATGCCGGCGGCTGTGAGAAATTTTTCGCCGTTATTACATATCCTGATGCAAATACTCAAATACCGTCACATTACCATTATGAGTATATTTTAAATGGTGAAGATATAGTTGACGAATTTGACAACGTGGACCCTGATAAAATAAATGTCAGGATCATATTAGAGGACAAAACCGGTCAGGATGCCAATGATATAAAGAAGAAAGAGGAACAGGAGTTATCAGACGAACATGATTTATCGAAGGTGGACAAAAATGGTGACGGCAGGGTCACCATTGCCGAGGCCAAGGCTGCCGGTTACAGGATGCCGATTTATTCGGATCACTGGTTATATCCATATATGGATGATCGGGACGGAGATGGTATGGTAGGAGAGTAATTGATTGCTAATTTTAGAAACGATAAGTAAATGAAAGCATGCTTTGCCGGCAGTATTAGCTGCCGGTTTTTTTATGCAGGCTTGCCTGTGATAAGGTCCCGCATCAATAAAAAAATCGCAAATACGGGCATATAACTGCAAAAGCTGAGATAATTTACCGGATAGCTATCTCAGATAATGTAATTTTATAAGTAATTATGACAGAGAAAAAGCTTAAGCTTATCAGTATGTCGACAATATCATGTTGAATAATAAAATAAAGCCTAATACAATTAACATATATTGGGAAAACATGTATAGTGAAAAATGCCCGAGTTAATAATTAAATCTTGTTGAGGTTATATATATGAGAAAGTATTCTTCGGTAAGGATTATATACCTATGCATTATTATAATCGGTCTGCTGGGGGTATCCTATGCAGGGTGGACAGATATAGGCAAAATGTTGGCAAGTATAACAACCGGCTTTTTGGATTATGATTTTCAGGAGTCGGGCAATTCTCTTGTTTTGATCAGAAATGAATCAACAATCCCAATACCTGCATCCATAACAGTTGACAGAGGGAAATATCTCAGGATTGATATTCTGGACGCCGGGCCGATTATGAATATGACGGGTAGCGATAAATTAAGAATATATTATGCGCTCAAGAATGGTGAAAACGGAAATGTACCGTTAAAGGCAAAAGAAGAGGAGCTGGGCATTATAAGTATCGAACTGAAGAGGGACACGGTCAGATGGGATTTGTCCGGAGGCGACTATAATGCCAGTGATTATCTTAATCTGCTTCCTGAAAATCTGGGAGTATTCAAAGCCTATCACAGCTTTAACGGTACAGGTGGGATGATAGATTTTACACCTGTTTATTTACCTGCTAAGCCGATAGATTCCATCACCTATGATTACAGTGAAGCTGTGACTGCAAAAAATGATGAAAGTGCTCCGGATCCGGAACTGGACATTCAGGATCAGGCGTATGCTTTTGATACTGTTGCTTCTGAGCCGGACTTAAGCATAACAGAGTCGGAGGAAGCATTTTCACACAGGGAGGAAGCTGCAGGGGAAGGGGTGGATTTGCCAGCTGCTTCATCTGATAATGAGGCATCAATGGAGAAAATGGACCCACTGAAAGGTGAGGAAAGCTCAGAGGATATGCAGGATGCAGATTATGAAAATAAGGATGTAAATGGTAAAAAGGATAGGGGCAAAAATATAAAAAGAAAGCTGCTGATTAGCAGGGAAACTATATCCATTTCAGCTGAATATGGCTTTATTATACCGCTGAGGCTTGACCAGTTTAATGCCGAGACTGAGTGAAGCTATTTTAATAATTTAAATAGAAAGGGTATCACATTGAAAAGATCAAGATATTTACTTATTACAGTTATTGTGGTATTTATTGCCTACTGCGCACTGGATGCAGGCTACAGCTATTGGACAGATTCTGTAACCATAAGCGGCAATGCCAGATATACGCATAGCATTGAACTGATTCGCATTGATGCAGTAGTTGAGGAAGTAGAAGCAGCAAAGGAAGAGCAGCAGGCTGATGATGAAAGCAGGGGAGATGAGTCATATCCTGATAACGGCATAAATGATACTGTTTTGGAGAACAATGCTCCAGCTCATAAGACAGATGATAAGCCGGCTGATGATATAGATAATGATAAGCAGGATACAATGGAAGGCGGTCCGGGTGGAACTGCAGGAGAAATTTCTTCTGATGATGAACCAGCAGGTGAGCTATTTCCTGACAATCCACCATCCGATGGGATAGCAACAGACTGGGAAACAGCTGTTACATCTGCCAATTCTGCAATTGAACCTGTAGCTGATCCTGCAGAGGCAGGAAAAGCTTCAGCTTCCCCGGATGAAGCAGGAGCTGATAATGACTCTTTGCTTAAATCAGTCTCTGGTGAAAGCGACGCATTCCTTCATCAACCGCAGGATACCGCTTCAGAAATGGACGAAGGCTCTGCCCAAAAGGGTTTGGACACTGAAGCTGATAGGGGAAGCTCTTTTGATACAGGACAGGTAACGGCAGATGACCTGCAGGGCAGCAATTTGCAGGCTGACAAGGCATTAGCTGAAGAAAACCTTCAGGAATAAAAGTTGATTTGGGAGAAGGTACCTAAGATATATGAGATATATAGTTGATAAAAAATATAAGCTTACAGGCATTATTATGATGCTTGTTTATCTTCTGCTTTCAGCAGTTTGCGAAGCAGGTTTGATTAAGGATAGCCGCTTTATGCTTATATTGTGGCTTCCAGGTATTTTCGCCTATATCAGATTGGCTCCCAAAATAAATTCAAAGGGCAGAATAGGCTATCTGGACAAGATAAATTTTGAGGTTCTTATTATGACAATAGCCTATTATGCCTTACGCTATTTAATCGGAATCCTGATTTTTAATCTGGGCAGGAGCCCTTATGCCTTTACCCCCACTGGAATTTTATATAATATAGCTGATGTTGTCCCACAGCTTGTCGCAGGCCAGCTGGTGAGATATCATCTGATTAATACATATTGCAGCAGAAGGAATAATGAGCCCGTCTTCTATAGCCTGTCATTTATTCTGGCAGCCTGTGAATTTAACTGGAATCTGATTAAGACCTCTATGGATTTAATAGATTTGACACAGCTTTTTGCCAGAGAAGTGCTGCCAAATCTGTGTGAAAGCATTCATTTATCATTTCTGGCCCTTTACGGGTCTGTCTCCACACCAGTCATATATATTATGACGACATTCGCATTTGAATGGCTAATACCTATCCTGCCTGATTTGAATTGGTTTTGCGAAGGGATATTGGGTACTATTGCACCAGTTATAATGATATCCTATATAACCACCAGATATAACCGCAAGCGGCACAGGGAAAAGGTAAAAAGTATAAAGGAGCAGATAGAAACGACATTTGTATTAACCTTTTCTGTTTTGCTTATTTGGTTTGTTGTAGGTGTGTTTCCTATATATCCATCCGTTGTTGCCACCGGAAGCATGGAGCCTTTGATTTATCCGGGAGATATTATTCTCATCAGGCAAATTAGAGATCCTGATGAAATAAATAAGCTTGAGGTCGGAGATGTAATACAGTTTGCGCAGGACAATATTCTGATTACACACCGTATTATCGGTATTGAACAGGATGATGACGGCAGAATGGCCTTCAGAACCAAGGGTGACAATAATTCCACCCATGATTTGCGACTGGTCTATCCCGAGGATATTAAGGGAAGCCTGGTAAGGGTCATACCAAAGCTGGGCTATCCCACCCTCTTGATTAAGGAGAGAAAGAATATCAGCTATGATGATATAGAATTTTAGCCTTAAGCTAATACTCCTTTAGTGGTATATAGATTAAACCTTTGTTAAATCAAATTTTCCATTTTAGGGCCATGTAAATAATTGGGAGCGATGCTATAATAGCCCTTGCAAGTGCAAAAAACATATCAAGAAAAGGAGTAGAGAAAGATGAAAAAAAGGTTTATTGCATGTGTTATAGCATGCGCATTACTGCTGATGGGAACCGGTTACGCTTACTGGACCGACATGTTCTCAATCACCGGCAGCGTAAACACCGGTAAATTTGAAGTCAAATTGACTGAGAGTGATCTTGAAGGTGCCATTAGTGATTTGTACCCTGTTGATCTGCTTGATAAGTATAACCATGCAGAAGCAAATGTTGACAAGGTAAAAACCCCCAGCAGCGCTGTAACATTGCAAATTAAAAAGCTGTTCCCGGGCTATGGCTACAAGTTCAAATTCAAGGCAGAGAACCTGGGAGATGTTGCTGCAAAATTAAGTGCTATCCGCTTGGATAAGACAGGCATCAGTGATTTGCAGAATGTTATTGGAATCAGGCTTACAGCAACAATAAAGGACAGAGTTTATGTTATTCATCCGATATTAGGCGTCACCTATGAGACAGAAGTAGCAGACATTCCTGATGGCGAAGTTTCTTTCAAAATCAAGAATAATGGCTTCGTTGCTCTGAGCAAAATAGAAGATATTAATATTGCTTCCAATACTTTGTTCCTTGATACCGACAATTCATATTCTGAAATGGTGATAGAGCTTGATATCGCTATGGATCCCGATGCTGAAGGCGAGTACACCAGCGGCACATGGCTGAATGGCGATGTTAGCGGTGTATCCGATGATAACACAGAGAACAAGAACGGAACCCTTAAGCTTGAGCTCCTGTGGGATCAGTACAATGCTAAGGCAGCAGTAGCCGAGTAAGCAAGAGCAAGCAGTTTATATATATGAATCCTGCCTCACCATCACAGGCTGGTGGTGAGGTTGGATTATTTATATTTCTAATAAAATAAATTTCTTATGATATGAATATCCAATTGAAAAAGCTCTCAGGTCAGAGGTTACATTTTATAATAATATACATAAAGGAGCGGGATTGATGAAGGTACATATGAAGCTGGGAAGGGGCAAGAAGATAGCCTGCACAGTTGTTTTGAGCTGCACCTTAATTGCAGCTTTAGCCATGGTTTTTATTACTGCCTGCAAAAAGGAAATGACAGAAAAGGATATAGTCAAATATGACTACAAAATAAGCAAAAATATTGCCTATAAGGTTTTTTTGAAGGATAACATCATCTATGATGAGGATTACATGGAGGAAGGATTGTATTATCCCAGAAAGCTGATAGATTATATCAGGCTCAAATATGATTTTGAATATACAGGCAGCGATACGGTGCCTATCAGAATAGATTATCAGTGCTTTGTAAAAATCAGCGGCTTTGTTATCCAGCAAAATATAAAGGAAATTTATTGGACAAAGTCCTTTCCGCTTAATGAAAAGCAAAGCCTGGAGGTAAGCGACAGAGCTCTTGCTGTGAATGAGGAATTTGACGTCAGTCTTGGCAGATATATAACTTTTGTTAATGAGGCCAAGGAGGAGCTGGGAATAAACATTGATTTTGACATTATCTTTTCCATGGAAGGTATGGTAAAAGCCAGCACTGCCTACGGAGAGGTGGAGGAGTCCTTCAGCTTTGACATAAGCTCGGTATTCTACAATGTATGCAAGTTCAGCAAGAATGGAATGGATGCAGTAAGCGGCAAGCTCACCCAAAAGCAGGTGGAGCCTGTTCCCCTGAACCAAACAAGGCTGGCAATCTACATATCTGTATCCGGAGTTGCTTTGCTGGCGCTATTATATATTCTGATTTTTACCAGGGATTATGATTTGAATGATATTGTAATGCTTTCTATAAAAAAGATACAAAGGGAATATGGCAGCAGGATGGTTACCCTGCAGAGCAATACTGCAAAATCCTTCAACAGGATATACGAATTATACAGTATAAAGGATTTGGTAAAGGTTTCGGATGAAATTCAAAAGCCTATCCTTTATGAAAGGGATGACAAGGAGCTGGTCAAGGACTTCAAATTTTTTGTTCAGAATGGGGAAGAGCTATATGAATACTGTGTACTAAACTCAATCATGCAAAATTACAGGTAGCAGAACATAAAGCTATATAAGTAAAGGAGGGGATATCGGGCGAAGATATCCTCTTTCCTTGTTAATTTAAAATTGCTCGTGAGGGGTCGAAGGCTGATGGATTATTTCCTTCTCTTGTTGATCATGCTGATATTTGTCGCACTAATGAGTTTGAAAAAATTTACAAAATATAATAGAATAAGGTATGTAAATAAATGTAAATAATACTAATATATTACAGCAAAAGAAATGAAGGATAATATGAGGAAAATAAAGGATTTATTGAAGAAATTATACACTAAAGCTCTAAAACCTTTTAGCATTCTGAAAATTTTAATAATATATCGTTATGTATCTTTTTTGGTATGTCTGCTATTGTATTATATCACAGCACCTCAGAGCAATATCGGAATGAAAATCGGCATCATATGTATGCTGGTTATAGTCTACAGCACTATGGGCTATCTTTATCTCGAAAACAAGGATGACAGGCGTAACACCCTGATATTAAGCATCGTTGAGGCCGTTGAAAACGGGATATTTATTATGATATCAGGCGGATTTGCCAGTCCCTTTATCTGGTATTTCATCAGCACCGTCTTTATCACCGCTGTCAAGCTATCCTACCTTCTGGCAGTATTGTATTCTGCGGCCTATTTTATGATAGCAGCTGCCTCAAGCATTTATTTTCAAGGGACAATACATAATTATGAGGTGGAAAGGCTGCAGCTTAACACAGCCATCAGCTGTATTATTATTGTTTTCGTTATATTGCAGCTGATTCGTTATGCCGGTAAGATTGAGGAAAAGGGCAGGAAGCTGTCGGCCTTGAACAGACAGCTGGAGGCAGCCAATGCCAAGGTGGAAGAGACCTTAAAATACAGTATCGAGGTATATGAAACCATAAATATTTTCAACAACCACAAAAATGAGAATATTATGATGAAGCTGGTGGAGCATTTTTCATATTTAAGCGGCATAAAGCAGCTGCTTCTTATCCGCTTGACTCCGATAGATGCCTATGGTGGCTTCATCAGCTACGGCTTGTCCTCCGATGAGGCCGGTAAAGTCTATGCTAAGGCTATGGAAATGATCGAAAAGGATCATCAGCAATCCAGGCAGCTTGAGGGCCGATATGAGGATTATTACATGACTATTAAATATATAATGTATGAGGACAGTCCCTGTGGAGCCTTTGTTTCCCTTGGCAGGAAGGAGGAGATATCGACCGCAGGTGAAAAGAGGCCGATTTTCGGGGATGCCGATGGTATGAATTTTTCCAGGGAGGATGGCATAATCCAAAGCAATGATATATTTTCCCTTTTTATGAAAATAGCAGGCATTGCATTAAAACAGCTGGAGTTTAATGAAATCGAGGAGCAGCTTTTGATTAGTGAGGAACAGAATCGTATTGCAGGTGAGATACATGACATTGTCCTTCAAAGATTGTTTGCTATCTCCTGCAAGCTGTATGTCCTGAGCAGAACTGAGGATTATCAAAATCTCAACCGGAATCTGCTGGAGATTAAAAGGGCAATTGATATGGCCATGAAGGAGCTTCGGGAAACCATTTATGGTTTAGCGTGGGATAAGAAGGGCAAGGACCCCCTGCGGCAGAAGCTGGACGATTATGCGAAGGAGCTGGAAAAAATGCATGATGTATCAATTGATATAAGCTTTTTGGGAGATACCAATATGATAGGCTTAAACCTTAAACGCGGATTGTACCGGGTTATATGTGAGGCAATGAACAATGCAATCCGGCATGGCAGGGCAAGCCATATAGACGTTCAGATTATGATAGAAACAGATATGCTAAAAATTCAAATTTCCGATGATGGAGCCGGATTTGATTATGAGGCTGTCCGGCAAAAAAAGGAGCAAGGGCTGGGACTTAATAATATTCACCGGATAATTGAGATGATGAACGGTCAGATCACTATAAGATCAGGCAACGACCAAAACACCAGAATCTTCATGGAAATACCCTGCAAGCCGGCTGTCTAACTCTTAGTCATACTTGATATAAATGAAGAATAATGAAAGGGGAACGCATAAATGGCTAGCAGTATATTAGTGGTGGATGATCATCCTTTGGTGAGGAGAGGTATTATCGATATTCTGTCAGTGAATAAAGAGCATGAAATATATGAAGCCAGCAATATTGCTGCTGCGATGACTGCTTTGAAAAGGCAGCAGATAGATATTATCATAATAGACATCAACCTGGGAAAGGAGAATGGTTTTGAGCTGGTACTTGCGGTAAAGGATTCTTATCCTGAAATAAAGAGAGTTATTCTGACATCGTCGGTGAATGTCTTTGATTATAAAAAAGCCATGGAATTAAATGTGGATGCCTATATTATCAAGGATGCCTTTATCGAGGATATAGTGTATGCCCTGCAGGTTGTCAGCAGGGGAGGCAAGTATTATTCCCCACAGATTGTGCAGCAGTCCATGAACGGCTTTATGCCAAAGGAGCTTTTGGGCCTGACCGACAGGGAAAAGGAAATACTGGTGCATTTGAGTAGGGGAATGACCAATGCACAAATCAGCAATGCTTTATTTATTTCGGAAGGGACTACAAAAAAGCATATCAGCAATATTCTAAGCAAGCTTAACCTTAATAACAGGGTTGAAGCTGTCCTGTATACCAGAAAAATTTTTGGCAGTGAAATATAGAGACAAAGAAGGCTGTCACTATTCCGATCGTTCTGTGACAGCCTTCTTATGTGTATTGGGGAATATGTCGTGCATATGTTGGTTATGCATCTGTTGCTATTATACAAAATTTAACATAATTTGAAAAGAGGTTTATTGTTAAAATAGGACTTTTTTATCATTTTTATAAAAAAAGGGAATATTTACTTAATTTTAAAAATTTTTTCAAGTAAAATATTACTTTTATTAGGAAAATTAAGCCATCTTATATAAAATTAAACTGAAAATTTTCGTAAAATGATATGCCTAATCAGGACCAGGGTGCTTATCCCGGCAGGAATTTATGCAATCAGTTAATGTAAAATGTCTCTTCAATGGAATGATTGGATTATTATAACACATTTTGACATTATTATCAATTAGTTATTTTTAACAAAAGCCGTTTTTCCTTTACAAAAAAAATGAAATGCCTATAATTATATATGTGAAATTAAATTTTAGTACATATAAATATAAAGAGACTATCTGCAGGATAGGACATAACCGCCAGTTTGAAGGCTCTTGCCGTTTGCAAGCGTATTATCGGCAGTATGGACTTTTTATCGGGGAGGACAAAATTATGTATCTGGATTATTTAATAAAGGAAGTGGAATATGAATGCTTGCAGGGAGAGCTTCATATTCCGATCACAGATTTGGCTTATGATACCAGAAATGAAATCAAACCGGGAGCGGTATTCTTTTGCATATCAGGCGCGGTAACGGATGGCCATAAGCATATCGAGGAAGCGATTGAAAAAGGAGCGGCTGCCCTGGTGGTGGAAAGGGATGTCAGGCCGGACGCTCCGATTACGGTTATTAAGGTTCAAAGCAGCCGCAAGGCACTCGCGTATATGTCGGCCGCCTTTTTTGATCATCCTGCAAAAAAGCTGGTTACTATAGGAGTTACCGGTACCAAGGGCAAGACGACTACTACATACATGATTAAGGCTATACTGGAGAATATAGGCAGGAAGGTGGGCCTGATAGGTACTATTGAAACCATTATAGGAAATGAGGCAATACCCAATAATAATACTACTCCTGAATCATATCTGATTCAGAAATATATGGCCAGAATGGTTGAGGCCGGCTGCGACAGCGTGGTGATGGAGGCTTCATCACAGGGGCTGAAGCACAACCGTATTGACGGATTTACCTTTGATTACGGAGTATTTACCAATCTGCAGCCGGATCATATAGGAGGGGCGGAGCATACGGACTTTGACGACTACTTAAGAAGTAAAAGCTTATTGTTCCGTAAATGCAAAACCGGACTGGTCAATATCGACGACCCGCATGCCGAGGAAATTTTGCAGGGACACAGCTGCACCCTTTTTACCTTCGGCTTTGATAAGAAAGCGGATTTCAGGGCAGCTGACGCAGAGCTTATTCAGGGCCCCGGCTTTTTAGGTATCTCTTACCGGGCTGAGGGTATGGTCAGTATGGATGTCAGGATGAACATACCCGGGAAATTCAATATTTATAATTCACTCTGTGCCATAGCTATATGCAGGCAGCTAGGCGCTGAAAATGAAGCTATACAGGAGGCACTTGGCCGGATTAAGGTAAAAGGCAGGGTTGAGCTGGTACCTGTAAAGGGCAATTACACCGTAATGATCGATTATGCCCATAATGCCATGAGTTTGGAGAGCCTGCTAAAATCCTTAAGGGAATATAATCCGAAAAGACTGGTATGCCTGTTTGGCTGCGGTGGAAACCGGTCAAGGGACAGGCGTTTTGAGATGGGAGAGGTTTCTTCAAGACTGGCCGATCTTACTGTGGTAACAAGTGATAATCCCAGGTGGGAGGAGCCGGAGAGCATTATAGCCGATATAGTCACCGGTGTTAAAAAGGGCCCAGGCAAATATGTAGAGATAATTGACCGCAGGGAAGCCATTAAATATTGCATTACCAATGCCATGGAGGGCGATATTATCGTTATTGCCGGCAAGGGACATGAAAATTATCAGGAAATTCGCGGAGTCAAGCACCATATGGATGACAGGGAGCTGGTGGCTGAGGCCCTGTCAGGTATTGAGGGCTGAAGCAAAAATTTTAACAAAGGAGAGCGCACCATGTCGTATAGGAGCTATGCCGATATAATTATCGATATATCCCTTGAGAGTCTTGACAGGACTTATCAGTACGGAATACCTGATGAGCTGCTGGAAAGTGCCGTCATCGGTGCGCCGGTTCTCGTTCCCTTTGGCAAGGGGTCACGTAAAATAAACGGCTATATTGTTGGTCTTTCCGACAGCCCCAAAATAGATGAACAGCTGATTAAGCCCATTATAAAGGTGGAAAATGCCCCCGTTATAGAAAGCCATCTTATCTGGCTTGCTTATTGGATAAAGGAAAATTTCGGGGGTACGATGAATGATGCGCTAAAAAGCGTGATGCCTGTCCGCAAGACGGTTAAGACAAAACAGGTGCGCAGCTTATCGCTGGCAGTTTCGGAGCAGGAAGCAGCCCGCCTGTGTGAGGAATTTCGCAAAAAGAACAATAAAGCCAGGTTGAGACTGCTGGAGGCCTTGCTGGAGGAAGGAACCATCGATTACAACAGGGCGGTAAAGGATTTAAGGATACCGAGAGAAAGCATTGACTATCTATGCAATATGAGAATAGCCAGGCTCAGCTCCGAGCAGATATACAGAAATCCTGTAAAGCTAGAGTCGTCTGAGTACAACAGGATTGAGCTGAACGAGGAGCAAAGAAGGATAGTTGATGATTTTATCAGGGATTATGAAGAAGGCAAAAGATTGGGCTATTTGATTCATGGAATTACAGGAAGCGGCAAAACCGAGGTTTACATGGAGATAATATCCTATGTTATTGGCAGGGGCAAGCAGGTGATAATGCTGATACCGGAGATTGCCCTTACTTATCAGACGGTGAGCCGTTTCTGGCGGCGTTTTGGTGATCGGGTCAGCATTTTGAACTCAAGAATGTCCCAGGGAGAACGTTATGATCAAAGCATCAGAGCAAAAAACGGTGAAATAGATATTATTATAGGCCCCAGATCCGCACTGTTTACGCCTTTTCCGAATCTGGGACTGATAATTATAGATGAGGAGCATGAATACAGCTATAAAAGCGAGTCCGTACCCAAATACCATGCGGTTGATGTCGCCATTAAAAGAGCGCAGCTGACGGGCAGCTGCGTGATACTGGGGTCCGCCACCCCGTCGCTGGAATCCTACCTTAAGGCAAGCAGAGGAGAGCTTAAGCTTTATACCCTAAGGCACAGGGCCAAGGCGGCGGGGCAGCCTACCGTGTGGATAGTTGATTTACGTGATGAGCTAAAAAGGAAGAATAAATCAATATTCAGCGCAAAGCTGAAGGAATTGATTAATGACCGGCTATCCAGACGGGAGCAGATAATGCTTTTTTTAAACAGAAGAGGCTATGCAGGCTTTGTATCCTGCCGTAGCTGCGGTTATGTGGTTAAATGTCCCCACTGTGACGTATCATTGACGGCCCATAACAACAGGCTTTTGATATGCCACTATTGTGGTTACAGCATAAGCCAGCCTGATCTCTGTCCTGAATGCGGTTCAAAATATATTGCCGCCTTTGGCACCGGAACCCAGAAGGTGGAGGAGCTGGTTAAGAAGGAGTTTCCTGGCGCCAGGGTACTCAGAATGGACGCCGACACCACAAAAAACAAGGGAGACTATGAGACTATACTATCAGCCTTTTCCCGGCAGGAAGCCGATATCCTGATTGGTACTCAGATGATAGTCAAGGGGCATGATTTTCCTGCTGTGACCCTGGTGGGTATAATAGCTGCCGACTTGTCACTTTATACAGGGGATTTCAGGGCCGGTGAAAGGACCTTCCAGCTTTTGTGCCAGGCGGCAGGACGGGCGGGAAGGGACGTTCTTCCCGGAGAGGTGGTTATACAGACCTATCATCCGGAGCATTACAGCATCGTAGCTGCAGCCGATGGAAATTATGAAGCCTTTTTTGAACAGGAGCTGCTGTACAGAAGACTGATGAAATACCCTCCAACGTCCCATATCCTGTTGATGCTGGTTACATCTGCCAGCCTGGAGCAGGCAGAGCGGGCCGTATCCCTGCTGGGGGAGGCAGCCAGGCTGTTTATCCAGGAGCAGAAAATAGATGCGGACATAATCGGGCCTGCACCGGCCAGCCTGTCAAAGCTGAATGATATCTACCGACAGCTTATTTATATTAAGCACGATGATTATAATAGTTTGGTAAATATTAAGAATTATATTGAGGGTTATTTTATATATTCGCAGCAGTTTAGCGGCTGCAACCTCATGTTTGATTTTGATCCGATGAGCGGCTATTAGGACAATAGCTTAATTTATCATTAAAATTAAATTAAATCACTAAAATTTCATAATAATATGGTATAACATTATTAGAAGGAGCTGTTTTGTTCTGTATGAACTATTTTCATGAAGTATTTCCGAATTTTCCTATAGAATAAAATATGTAAACAAGTACAAGTATGAGAGGAATGATATTATGGCAATCAGAAACATAAGGGAATATGGAGACAAGGTACTAAACAAGATAAGCAAAGAGGTTAAGGAAGTTGATAAAAAGACCAGGGAATTAATTGAGGATATGATAGATACCATGTATTATGCCGGTGGTGTCGGACTGGCTGCTCCGCAGGTGGGAGTTTTGAAAAGGATTATTGTAATAGATGTATCTGAGGAAGGAAATAATCCAATAGTATTAATTAATCCTGAAATTCTGGAAAGCGAAGGTGAACAGACAGGAGATGAGGGCTGCCTTAGCATTCCCGGCAAGGTAGGAACCGTAACGAGGCCAAATTATGTTAAGGTAAAGGCCTTCAATGAAAATATGGAGGAAATAAGGGTGGAGGGAACAGAGCTTATGGCCAGAGCCCTCTGCCATGAGATTGACCATTTAAACGGCATACTTTATCCTGAGAAGGCTGAAGGCGGTCTGAGGGATGTAACAGAAGAAGAGGACGAGGGATAAATTCTTGAAAGGGTGTTAGTGATGAAGCTGATTTTCATGGGTACACCGGATTTTGCGGCTACGATACTGGAGGGCCTTATTGGCTCAAGACATGAAATTTTGGCTGTGGTTACACAGCCTGACAAGAAAAAGGGCAGGAACCAGAAGCTTAGCGCCTCACCTGTCAAGGAGCTGGCATTAATGCATGGGCTAGTCGTATACCAGCCAAATAAGGTGAAGGAGCCGCAATTTCTTGATTTATTAAATGAGCTTAAGCCGGATGCAATAATTGTTGCCGCTTTTGGACAGATATTGCCAAAGGCATTGCTGGATATTCCGAAATACGGCTGCATTAATGTGCATGCCTCCCTTTTGCCCAAATACAGGGGAGCAGCCCCCATACAATATGCCATACTTGATGGAGAGACTGAAACAGGCATCAGCATTATGTATATGGATGAGGGTATTGATACTGGAGATGTTATTTTGCAGGAAAAGCTGGTCATAGAGCCGGATGAAACCGGCGGAAGCCTCTTTGAGAAGATGGCTGCCCTGGGGGCAAGCTGTCTTCTTACCGCCCTTGAGCAGATTGAAAATAAAACTGCTGTAAGGATAAAGCAGGATCATGAACAGGCCACATATGTAAAGATGATCAGCAAGGATATGGGAAGGCTTGATTTTTCCCAGCCTGCAGTAAAGCTTGAACGGATGGTAAGAGGCCTTGATCCCTGGCCCAGCGCCTTTACCTTCCTTGACGGCAAGACCCTGAAGATATGGAAGGCTGCAGTAGAAGAGGATGATGAGGCATCCTACGCCGCCAGGCCGGGTGAGATAATAGAGCTTCGCAGGGATGCCATCGTGGTCAAGACCGGAGAGGGCAAGCTGCTGATAAAGGAGCTGCAGCTTGAAGGTAAGAAAAGACTCCCGGCAGATGCCTTCCTGCGGGGCTATAAGCTGGCCTGCGGCTGCCTGCTGGGCTGAATTTTTTTATTATATTTGAATATATTTGGATTCATAAAGGCATAGGATTATATCGTAATATGTGACGAAAGAGGTGTATATAATGGTATTGTTATATGGTTACGGATACGGCTATTATCCATATTTTGATCCGACCTATATACTGGTACTGATCGGCGTACTCATTTCCTTATTTGCTTCATTTAGGGTTAAGAGCACCTTTTCCCGCTATTCCGGGGTCAGAAGCAGGACAGGAATGACCGGAGCCCAGGCGGCCGAGAAAATTCTTTACAGCTGTGGCATATATGATGTACGGATTGAACGGGTTTCCGGCTCATTGACCGATCATTATGATCCAAGAAGAAAAGTTTTGCGTTTGTCGGATTCGGTTTATGGGTCGGACAGCCTGGCGGCAATAGGAGTAGCTGCCCATGAATGCGGACATGCAATTCAGCATCAGACCTCATATGCCCCACTGGTTTTAAGAAGTACCATTGTGCCGATAGCCAATTTCGGTTCGATGATGGCCTGGCCTATAATAATTCTTGGAGTTATATTAAGCTACAATCAGTTTTTGATAAATCTCGGTATTATACTGTTTTCTGCAGCAGTATTGTTCCAGCTAGTTACCCTGCCGGTGGAATTCAATGCATCTAAACGGGCAATAGCCAGACTTTCTGAAACCGGTATACTTTACGGGGATGAGCTGAGCCAGTCAAAAAAGGTGCTGGATGCGGCTGCTTTGACCTATGTTGCTGCAGCAGCTGCCACTATTCTGCAGCTATTAAGACTGATTATCCTGTTTGGCGGAGGAAGAAAGCGTGACAGATAGGCCTTGTGGGCGCGAACTGGTTTTGGACATGCTGATGGAGGTAATTGAGGGGGATGGGTACAGCCACAAGGTGCTGGCGGATACCTTAAAAAGGCATCAGCAGCTTGACAAACAGGAACGTGCATTTATAACCAGATTATTTATTGGTACAGTTAAGATATACATGAGACTGGATTATATAATTGATCAATTTTCATCCCTCCCGGTAAGAAGGATGAAGCCGCAAATACGCTGTATACTTAGGGAGGGGGCATATCAGATACTGTACATGGAGCAGATTCCGCACTCGGCAGCCTGCAATGAAGCGGTTAAGCTGACCAAGAGGCGAGGCTTTTACCAGCTGTCAGGCTTTGTAAACGCTATTCTTCGCAATATTGCACGAAATGCCGGAAGAATTCAATTTCCCGATCCGGCAAAAAACCCGAAGGAATACCTAAGCGTATATTACTCCTGTCCAATCTGGCTAGCTTCTATGCTGGCCGATCGCTATGGATATGACAATGCCAGGGCGATGCTGGCCTCATCCCTGCAGGAAAGACAGACAAGTATCCGCTGCAACACAGGCAAGCTTTCACCAGAGAGATTGAAGGCGCTTTTGCGTCAGGAGGGGGTAACGGTTGAGGAAAGCCCCTATCTGGATTATGCCTTTAAAATTAAAAACTATGACTACCTGGAAAAGCTGGATTCCTTTAAAGCCGGATATTTTATAGTTCAGGATGTCAGCTCCATGCTGGTCTGCCATATAGCAGGCATTAAGGAAGGAGATTTGGTGCTGGATGTCTGTGCTGCTCCGGGAGGAAAGGCATTGCATGCGGCCCAGACTGCATCAAAGGTTTACGCAAGGGATATTTCCGATTATAAGATTGGCCTTATAGAAGAAAATATAAGGCGTCTGGGCTGTGGAAATGTTGAGACGCAGCTTTGGGATGCGACTGTGCCTGATGAGCGCCTTGCAGGCCGGCTAGATCTTGTGATAGCCGATTTACCCTGCTCAGGTCTGGGGGTTATAGGCAAAAAGGCAGATATAAAATATAAGCTGACAAGGGAACAGATTGATGGGCTAATAGAGCTGCAAAGAAAAATTCTTAAGGTTGCAGCCGGCTATCTAAAGCCGGGTGGTATATTGCTTTATAGCACCTGCACCGTCAATCCTGATGAAAACACAGGCGTGCGGGAGTGGTTTTTAGATAATTTTGATTTTGAGGCAGTAAGTATTTATGAAGCGCTGCCTGCCACTTTGAGGACCGATACGGCAAAGGAGGGTTATCTGCAGCTGATACAGGGCATGTATGATACGGACGGCTTTTTTATTTCAAAGTTCAGAAAAAAATAGATTGATCTGACTGCAGATATTCCTTTAAAATAGTATTGTATTATGAAGTATCTGTTAATTAAAAGCATTGCTGATAATGAAATTTTTCGTATGACTATATCAATATAAGATTTACAGATAAGATTTACAGGTTTGGAAAGGCAAGGTTTTATTTTGGATGGCTTAGATGTAAAATCACTTTATATAAATGAACTGGAAAGTATTATAAAAGGCTATGGCCAGCCTGCCTTCAGGGCAGGGCAGATATTTGGCTGGCTGCATGAAAAGCTGGCCACCGATTATGATATAATGACAAATATCCCAAAGGAGCTCAGAAGCCGGCTTAAGGAGAACTGGCCCATAACTGTCCTTGAGCCGGTGGACGAAAGGCGATCCTCTGCCGATGAGACGGTTAAGTATCTCTTTATGCTGCAGGATAAGAGGGTTATTGAAAGCGTGCTGATGAAGTATCATCATGGAATGAGCGTATGTATTTCCTCACAGGTAGGCTGCAGTATGGGCTGCAAATTCTGCGCATCCACAATCGGTGGCAAGGAGAGAGATCTGACTCCATCCGAAATGCTGGATCAGGTATACCGGATACAGGCTCTGGCAGGCGAGAGGGTATCCAATGTGGTTATTATGGGAACAGGCGAGCCTCTGGATAATTATGATAATCTTATCAGGTTCATCCGCCTGATATCTGATCCTAAAGGATTGAATATTAGCCCAAGAAGCATTACCGTTTCAACCTGTGGTATACCTGACAAAATAAGACAGCTGGCTGAAGAGGGCCTGCCTGTTACCCTGGCTTTGTCGCTTCATGCGCCAAATGATGACGTAAGAAAGCAGCTGATGCCGATTGCCCGCAGCTACAGTCTGTCGCAGATACTGGATGCGGTTCGCTATTATTTTGACAGGACCGGCAGAAGAATAACCTTTGAATACAGCATGATTGATGGGGAAAATGACAGCGAAGAGCATGCTTACGAGTTGGTTAAGCTTATAAAGGGTATCAATTGTCACGTTAATTTAATACCTGTAAATCCGGTTAAGGAGCGTAATTTTACCAGATCAAGGACCGAAAAAATACAATTCTTTAAAAATACACTTGAAAAAAATAGAATAAATGTTACTATTAGAAGAGAAATGGGCACGGATATTGATGCTGCCTGTGGACAACTAAGGAAGAGATTTATTGAAAATATGCAGCAGTAAACGGGCTTCACTATGAGCCCATGTACATATTTTTCAGGCTCGGTGATGATGTCAGTGCATATTTTTGATTGTTTCTTTTTTTGGTTGTGAATTCAAGGAGGTGCAGACTTGATAGCATATTCAATTACTGATATCGGAGAGCGTAGAAAGATCAACCAGGATTATGTCTACTGCTGTAATAATCAAATCGGCAATTTGCCTAACTTATTCATTGTGGCTGATGGCATGGGTGGACATAATGCAGGTGATTATGCGTCAAGATTCTGTGTGGAGTATTTTACGGACAGGATAAGAGAGAGTAATCAGTCATCACCCATTTCTGCCATAGAGACTGCTTTGAGGGAAACGAACGAAGCTCTGCTGAAAAAGGCGCAGGAACAGGTCGATTATGAGGGTATGGGTACTACCTTTGTCGTAGCTACCATAATGGATAATAAAATGTATGTAGCCAATATCGGTGACAGCAGGCTGTATGTTATCGGTAAAGAGATGAAGCAGATTACTGAGGATCACAGCCTGGTGGAGGCTATGGTCAAGACCGGCAAGCTGGATCGCAAGGAGGCCAAACAGCATCCTAATAAAAATATTATAACTAAGGCTTTGGGAGCCAATACGGAAGTAGAGCCTGATTTTTTTGAGGTGGACCTTGAAGAAGGGGATACTGTGCTTATGTGTTCTGACGGTTTGACGAATATGCTGGATGATGAGGATATTGTCGACATAATAAGAGCTCACGAGGATCCTCAGGCTGCAGCAGATGCATTGGTTAAAACAGCAAACAAGAACGGCGGAATAGACAATATTTCGATAATACTGGTTAAGATTTAATGTTTGGCCCGATTTTATATATAGTATGAAAATGAGGTGAATTTATGCTTAAACCCGGAATGTTTATCAGTGATCGCTACGAGATAATTGATAAGGTCGGTTCCGGTGGCATGGCTGATGTATATAAGGCCAGAGACCACCGGTTAAACCGTTTTGTAGCGATTAAGGTATTAAAGCCGGAATATTCTAATGATAAAAGCTTTGTTAACAAATTCAGAGGAGAAGCCCAGTCAGCCGCAGGTTTGTCACATCCTAACATCGTAAATGTTTATGATGTAGGTGATGATGGCGGTTTATATTATATTGTAATGGAACTGGTGGAGGGTATAACCCTCAAGCGCTTTATCGAAAGAAAGGGCAAGCTTGAGGTCAAGGAAGCGGTCGGTATAGCCATACAGATAGCCCAGGGTATGGAGGCTGCTCATGATAACCGTATCATCCACAGGGATATTAAGCCTCAGAATATTATTATTTCCAGAGACGGTAAAGTTAAGGTCACCGATTTTGGTATCGCAAAGGCAACCAATTCAAATACAATAACCTCCAATGCCATGGGATCGGTGCATTATCTTTCTCCGGAGCAGGCAAGAGGCGGTTACAGTGACGAAAAAAGCGACATCTATTCACTCGGTGTAACCATATATGAGATGCTCTCAGGCAAGGTTCCATTTGCCGGAGATAACACTGTCAGCGTTGCCCTGCTGCATATTCAGGGTGAGGCTATGCCCCTTAGGGAGCTGGACCCGTCCATTCCGGCAAGTATCGATAAAATTGTCCAGAAATGTATGCAAAAAAGGCCTGAGAAAAGATATCATTCAGCGTCAGAGCTGATTGCGGATTTAAAGAGGGCGCTTACCAATCCGGACGGTGATTTTGTTCAGATACCGGCAGTTGCTGCACCGGATTCTCCTACGATAAATATTTCCGATGATTTGGGCAGAATAAAAAAGAACAGCTTTAATACAGAGGATACAAGACCTACCAAGAACATATCCCAGCTCAAGGAAAACCCGTCAGAGGATGATGAGCTGGATGCTGTCGATTCCAAGATGGAAAAGGTGGTATTTATCGGCAGCATAATTACAATAGTAATATTATGCATGCTTATAATAGGAATAGTTCTATACTTTATATTCCCCAAGAAGAGCCCTGATCAGGGAGATGGGGATGTTAATTTAACGCCGGTAGTAACCCAGGCACCCACACCAGAGATTACTCTGGCTCCTACTCAGCCTGCAGCAGACAATAATACTTATATAGTTCCTGATGTAGTCGGTCTGACTGAAGCTGATGCAAAGGCCAGAATCATGAATGAATATGCTGACGCCGACATCAGGACGGGCGAGGATTATTCGGATACTGTTGAGGCCGGTAAGGTAATAGAGCAATATCCGCCCGGCGGAACCAAGAACAAGCTGGATGATATAGTACATCTGACAATAAGTATAGGACCACGAAAATTTGAACTGCCTGACGTCTATGGGCTTAGCCAGAGGCATGCGGACATAAAGCTTGAGGAAAAGGGATTAAAGACCCTGCATGAATACATTTTCAGCGATCTTGAGCCTGACAAGGTTGTAAAAACAATGCCTGAGCGGGGTACAACGGTTGCGGCCGGTGATACAGTGACTGTATTTGTCAGCAAGGGTCCTGAAAATGCAACTCCGACACCGACTACTGAACCTGTAAGCACTAAGGTGGCTGTACCGAGGTTGCTCGGTCTGACGGAGGAGCAGGCCAGAAATACACTGGTCGAGCTGGGACTGGAGCTGGGTGAAGTGGAATATGCCAGCTCAAACATCTATTCCGTAGGCCTGGTTTCATATCAGAGCTATACTATAGGCGATCTGGTTGAAAAGGGCACAAAGATAGATATACAGGTTAGCACAGGACAGGTGCAGTACAGAGGTAGTGTCACAATAAACGAAAATCCTCTTTCATATCTGGAAGAGGGTGAAATGGCGGAGATAATCCTGGAGATGGAGCAGGACGGTGAAAGAATGGAGGTTTACCAGGGCTCCATGTCTTCATCGGAGTTTCCGTTTACCTTTAATGAAATATATAGTAGCAGCAATAGTCCCGCAACTATAGTGATGTATATAGACGGAATATTATACTCGAGGCCTGGAGAGTCAGAGCCTGCAACTTGGATAGCTGAATTTGCTGTGGAGGAATAGCTTGAAGGGAAAAATAATCAAAGGTATTGCAGGATCGTATTTTGTACACACACAAGAGGATTCAAGGATATATGAATGCAAGGCAAAGGGAATATTCAGATATCATAGTATAAAGCCTCTTGTTGGTGATGATGTGGAGATAAATACCGATGACCAGCCTGAAGGCTTTGGTACCATAGTAGAAATATTGCCAAGAAGAAGTGAATTAATTAGGCCGGCTGTTGCAAATGTCGACCAGGCTATGGTTATATTTGCGGCAGCTGAGCCGGAGCCGAACCTGAATCTGCTGGATCGCTTCCTGGCAATGATGAATAAGCAGAGGCTTGACACTATTATTTGCTTCAATAAGATAGACAGGGTAACGGATGAAAAGATATCCTACCTTAAGGAAGTGTATTGCAAAAGTGGCAGCAATCTGGTGTTTATGAGCATGCTGACCAATGAAGGGCTGGACGGACTGAAGCAGACTCTTAAGGGAAAGACTACTGTGCTTGCCGGACCCAGCGGGGTAGGGAAGTCCACCCTGATTAACAGGCTGTCGCCGACAGCCAATATGCAGACAGGAGATATAAGCAGAAAAATCAAGCGTGGTCGGCATACAACAAGGCATTCAGAGCTTATTTTTGTTGAGGAAGATAGCTATGTTATGGATACTCCGGGCTTTAGCTCCCTTTATATTGATGAAATAGACAAGGACGAGCTTAAGGATTATTATCAGGAGTTTACTCGCTATCAGGACGGCTGTCGTTTTATAGGCTGCAGTCACAGGAGCGAACCGGGCTGCGCTGTCAAGGAAGCGCTGGCGAAAAATGAAATAAGCAAGGTAAGGTATGAAAATTACCTTATTTTGTATGAGGAATTAAACAGCATAAAACGTTATTGAAATTTTGGGAAAGGTACAAAGCGTTCAGCAAATCCTTGCTTTGTACCACCTTTTTATGGGAAGAGGGAGATTGAAATGATAAAGCTTGCTCCGTCAATACTGGCGGCAGATTTTAATATCCTTGGGGAGCAGATTATGCTGGTGGAAAGCACCGGAGCGGATTACCTTCATATTGATGTTATGGATGGGAAATATGTGCCCAGTATCAGCTTTGGAATGCCTGTAATAGCTTCGATCAGAAAAAATTCGAAGCTAATTTTTGATGTTCATCTAATGATTGAGGAGCCCATCAGGTATCTGGAGGAGTTTAAAGCTGTAGGCGCAGATATCATAACTGTACATGCGGAGGCCTGCACCCATTTGCACAGGACTGTGGCAAAGATAAAGGAGCTGGGCCTTAAGGCCGGAGTATCCTTAAATCCGTCAACCCCTCTGAATGTTTTGGATTATATACTCAAGGATATAGACATGGTACTGATTATGACCGTAAACCCTGGTTACGGTGGACAGGCCTTTATCACAAGCATGTATGATAAAATCAGGGCGCTCAGAAAAACTTTAAATGAAGAAGGACTCGATGTTGATATAGAGGTAGACGGCGGCATAACCCTGGATAATGTTGATTTGGTACTTGAGGCAGGAGCAAATGTAATTGTTACCGGAACCGCAGTATTTGGTGGGGATATACAAAGCAACATAAAGGGCTTTAGGAGGATTTTCAGGGAATTTGAAAGTCGCCTGAATTAATATTAAATAAATAGAATAAATCACAGATTTAATCCAGAAAGGCATGATTATGTTGTGGCTGATATAAAAACTGTGTTAATAGTTTCCGGAGGGAAGGCTTGCACCGAGGCTATATCTCTTTTGCTAAGCAAGGAGAGCTTTTCGATGATAATAGCGGCTGACAGAGGCTTGGAGACTGTGGATCAGCTTAAGCTGATACCGGATTATATCCTGGGGGATTTTGATTCTGTCAGTCGCAAGCTGCTGGATAAATATAAGGCCATGGAGCTTCCAATAATAAGCTATCCGGCCCAGAAGGACATGACGGATACCCAGATAGCCATAGAGCTGGCTATGTCCCATAAGCCTGACAGGATAATAATCTGTGGGGCGACAGGAAGCAGGGCCGATCATATGCTTGCCAATATTCATCTGCTTTTGCATCCTTTACGTGCAGGTATTGATGCATGCATAATTGATAATAATAACAAAATATATTTAAGAAATAAGAGCTTTTCTATAAAAAAGTCGGAGCAATACGGCAAATATGTTTCCCTGCTGCCTTTTACAGACGGGGTGAGCGGTATAAGCCTGACCGGCTTTAAGTATCCTCTAAATAACGCTGAACTGGCAAATGGAAGCAGTCTTGGTGTCAGCAATGAAATAGAGGAGGCTTGTGGAATGGTATCCTTCAGGGAAGGCATACTACTGGTGGTGGAAAGCAGGGATTAACCGGAATATAAACCATAAAGACGATGAGAAGAAATAACAGGATTAAGGCAGAGCTTTTACAGAAGCTAAATATAAATTAATAGGCCAATTAGTTGATTTATGATATATAACGATAGGAAGGAAGACACAGATGAAGTTAGGTATAGTAGGTTTGCCGAATGTCGGCAAGAGTACACTTTTTAATTCATTAACCAAGGCAGGTGCTGAATCTGCCAATTACCCCTTTTGTACGATAGATCCTAACGTGGGTATAGTGCCTGTTCCGGATGAAAGGCTGAAGGTGCTGGCAGATTTATATCAGTCGGAAAAGATTACACCCGCAGTTATAGAATTTGTTGATATAGCCGGACTTGTAAAAGGAGCCTCAAAGGGAGAGGGACTGGGAAATCAGTTTTTATCCCATATCCGAGAGGTGGACGCAATTGTACATGTGGTCCGTTGCTTTGAGGATGCAAATATAATACATGTGGATGGTTCAGTTGACCCCCTCAGAGATATAGAAACCATAAATCTTGAGCTGACATTCTCTGATCTGGAGATACTGGAGCGCAGGATTGCCAGGGTGGCAAAGGGGGCAAAGAACGATAAGGCACAGGCAAAGGAGCTGGATATGCTGATGCGGCTGAAGGCCCATCTTGAGGAAGGTAAGCTGGCTAAGACCTTTACTGCAGATGATGAGGAGGAACAGAGCCTGCTTGCAGGCTATAACCTTTTGACAGCCAAGCCGGTTATTTATGCAGCAAATGTCAAGGATACCGATATTGCTAATGACGGTGCCGACAATGAGCATGTCGCAAAGGTTCGTGAATTTGCTAAGCAGGAAAATTCTGAGGTCTTTGTTATCTGTGCCCAGATTGAGCAGGAAATAGCCGAGCTGGACGATGATGAGAAGAAAATGTTTTTGGAGGAGCTGGGTTTGACTGAGTCGGGGCTTGAAAAGCTGATTAAGGCCAGCTATCGTCTCCTGGGCTTGATGAGCTATCTTACAGCCGGACCGAAGGAAACAAGGGCCTGGACCATTAAAATTGGCACCAAGGCTCCCCAGGCTGCCGGAAAGATTCACTCCGATTTTGAGCGTGGCTTTATAAGGGCAGAGGTGGTAAGCTATGATCAACTGGTGGAATGTGGCAGCTTTAATGCAGCCAAGGAAAAGGGCTTGGTCAGATCTGAGGGCAAGGATTATGTAATTCAGGACGGAGATGTTGTATTATTCCGTTTCAATGTATAGGATTTGC
>JAAZDK010000243.1 GCA_012512855.1 Clostridiales bacterium | reverse complement strand
TAGACGAAAAAAAGCGGCCATTGGCCGCTCTCATCATTGGTGTAATACCCAAAATGCCGTTTCCTGTATTTTGACGCCTAGCCCTCGCTAGGTGGGTGACCGCACTTAAGCTTCTGCCTTCCACTGAATCGAGGTGGCCTGACATCCACTTAAGAATATAGGAATCCCTTATCACATCATGTAGGTTCAAAATTACAGGAGTGTCGAACATTTCAGGAATTTCATAGCTTTATTATAATCTAACAGGCTCTGTATTTCAAGTTTTTTTCCCGTTTTTTGTTTGGGAATCATTGGGTATTTGATAGAAGCTACTGGGCCTCAAGCTCATAAGGCGGGAAGTAGAATATGAATTCGGTTCCTTCTCCCGGAGTTGAATAAACCTCAATCTTCCCGTCATGCTTAAGGGCTATTTGCTTGGCTATAGCAAGTCCAAGACCAGTGCCGCTTTCGTTCTGCCTGAGATTAGACTTGTAAAACTTCTCAAAAATATTCTCTAAATCGGCAGGCGCAATACCTATTCCTTCATCTTTTATTGACACTATTATTTTGTCCGATTTTGAAAGATTTATGTGCACGGTTTTATTTTCCTCGGAAAACTTTATGGCATTGTCAAGAATTACCATAAACATTTGCCTGAGTCTGTCATAGTCACCCAGCATCATCAACACAGGGTCGTCATTAACCAGCTCAATTGAAATACTTTTCTTCTTTGCAATAGCTCCGGCACTTCTTATGATGTCGTCAAAAATCTGCCTTACATTAACCGGTTCCTTTTCAATAGCAAAGTCCGGATTTTGCATTTTTGACAAGGTTAGTAAATCTCCCACCAGACGTTCCATGGACTTGCATTCTGCCAGCATCCTGTTGTAATATTGCTCCACCGTGCCGGGATCCTTTACCACCCCGTCTGCAAGGGTCTCAGCATATGCCCGGATGACTGTTATTGGTGTTCTGAGTTCATGTGATACATTTGCAAAAAAATCCAGTCTCATCTGATCCAGCTTCTGCCGCTCAATTTCATTTTCCAGAAGCTTTTCCGACAGGATATCCACAGTTTTCGCCAGATCACCTATCTCATCATTTCTGTTAATTCCGGTTTTTATTTTATAATTGCCTGCTGCCAGCTCAAGGGCTGTTACACGCATTCTGGAAATCGGCAGGCTCAGTTCGGTTGCAAATATAATTACTATTATAAAGGATATGCCCAGGGCTACGACGCTGCTTAATACAATTAAATAAAGGCTGTTGGATACGATTTCAGGCTGTTCCTCAAATGGCTGCTTGACTATGACGGTGCCTACCACCTCATTGTTCATTTTTATCGGATAGGCGACAGCTATCGTCTCCCTTTCATCTATCTGATCGTAATATTTTTCCCGTCTTACCGGCTGACCATTGAAGGTAGTATCCAGCAGCTCTACATATTCGGATAATTCGGGTATAGCCTTGAAATCCTCATATGTATTGCTGGTTTCCATATCATAGCTCATTGGGTTGTCAGCCATAGGATTGGATACGATCCATATATCCCAATCGTTTACCTTCTCAATTCTTCCAATATCATTTTTAAAGGCATTTATTTTTTCACTGATTATATACTCCTGGGTTATCTCGCTGACAACCTGGGCCTGATACTCCAGCTCCTTAAGACTGCGCTCCATGGTCATATCCATATACAGCTTCATGAAAATCAGGCATATCAGCACCGCTGTGACCAGCAGCATGACGGCATAATTGATATATAGCTTAAAAAACAGGCGGTTATATATACGAACCTTGTTTTCTTTTGACATTTGCATACCTACTTTTCCAGTATCTCAAATTTGTAGCCGACTCCCCATATTGTTTTTATTGTCCATGACGGGTGTTCGACTGCATCCAGCTTTGCCCGAAGACGTTTGATATGGGAATCGACCGTTCTGCTGTCCCCGAAATAGTCAAAGCCCCACAGGCTGTCCAGCAGATTATCCCTGGTGAACACCTTATTGGGGTTCGAGGCCAGGGTCCACATAGTCTCTATTTCTTTTTTGGTCAGCTGAATTTTCTTTTCACCAATATGTAGAGAATACTCATCCAAATTAATTTCCAAATCACATATTTTTAATACATTTCCGCTCTTGCTGTCCTTTTCGCTTTTGGTCATCCTTCTTAGAACGGCTCTGACTCTTGCCATAACCTCTCTTGGACTGAAGGGCTTTACTATATAATCATCAGCACCGATATCCAGTCCCATTATTTTGTCGAAATCCTCGCCTCTTGCAGTTATAAGGATTACAGGCACATTCGACTTGCTTCTTATTTTTCTGCAAACCTCATAACCATCCTCCTTGGGCATCATAACATCGAGCAATACTACCTCGGGGTTATATTGTGTAAACAACCTTATAGCTTCTTCCCCATCCTTGGCTACAACCGGTTCAAAACCTTCCATTCTGGAATATGTAGATAAAATATCGGTGATGTCTTTATTGTCATCTGCTATCAGTATATGTTGCATTCCTCAATCTCCCCTTATAGTACATTATTTAATCTAATAGAAATTAACCTTGAGCAATTCCTGATTAGAAAAAGTTTAACCTATGCATAATATATTCAAATACATTAAATCCAAATATATTATAATTAAATGACTTAGTGAAAACAAGTAGTAAAACTTGTGAAGGCAAATTAATTCCAGAAGGTTTAACTAAATTAATTTTCGTTAGTATAAGCCTGCGTTGTGAGCTTCCATAAATTCACAAACAGAGTGCCAAATTGTTTTTTTTCTTTGCACTTTTATAATACTTTTTATAATAAATATTTACACTATGACACTTTTCTGACAAATATAAATGTTATTATATATTCCATAATAGATAGGATGTGACAAAAGGATTTCCATAAATCGGAGGAATTAGTATGAAGAAATTCTTTTATAAATGCATTCTAACGTTAGGCTTCACATTGGTATTCACCCTCCTGATGCCATTTTTCGATATAAACAGCTCAACAGTACAGGCTTTTAGTGTCGAAACAGGTAAAAGGGATGACTACAGGCTTAACCTGAGAAGCATTACACTGGTAAAAGGCAAATCATATCCTCTGAAGGTATATAATCTGCCTGAAAAAGCACAAGTAAGCTTTAAATCCGATGACAAGGAAATTGCTTCTGTTAATGATGAAGGCGTTATCACTGCTAATAAAGTAGGTTTTACAGTTATCAGAGTTCTTGTAAATGAAACTGAATTAACCTGCGAGGTGACTGTTGGCCCGCCTGCTTTCAGTATCAAGTTAACTAAATCAAGGCTTATCATAGGTTTGGATAAGTCGGATTTTCTTAATGTTATATTGAAGCCAACCAACACTGTTGAGGTTGCCAGATTTTCCAGCAAAGACCCGTCAATCGCTTCTGTCAGCGCCGGCGGACGTATAACCGCAAAGCAATTGGGTTTAACCTATGTATTCGCCGAAATTGACGCTACAGACAGCACAGGAGCCCGAAGATACGACACTTGTACGGTTATTGTCACCCATCCTGATGAAGTGCCTCTGTTGGAGGATTACTTTAATGAGCATCCTGAGCTTGATATGGTAGGAAAGGATGAACTGACTGCTGCGCTGGATGAGTTCTTTAACAGCTACTATCAGAAAGAAAGTTCCGGTTCAATGATAAGCGCTCTGAACAGCTATCTTGACAGTAAATTTAATCTTGCACAGCTGCAGGAAGCCAGGGAAGCTCTGATAGCAAAATATCAAAGCAATTTAACCGAGTCAAACAGCAACAACAAAAATTAAATACCATACTTAAGGCACGCAAAGTCACT
>JAAZDK010000242.1 GCA_012512855.1 Clostridiales bacterium | reverse complement strand
TCCTGTGGCATTAAGCATTATATCCTCCCTGCCCTGAAACCTTCCTTCCAGATTCCAGTCCGTCTGTCCATGCCTTATCAGATATATCTTCATATGTAGTATCCTCCTGTGCTAAGCTGCTGTCTCCATTATGCATTTCAAATTTCCGTTTTTATGCAATACGAGGAGTATCACCAAATCTTTCCCGTATTATAAAATTACTCTATATCTTTTTTATTTAGGTATGAACCGATACCTCAGATATTGGCCGATACCTTAATATTATACTCTTCAAAAATGGCCTTGACCTCAAGCATAAGCTCCCTGTCTGGCTCTTTGGTAGCCGACAGCCTATAATCCAGCCCCAGCCTTTCCCACTTGTATTCACCCATCTTGTGAAAGGCAAGCAGCTCCAGCCTTTCTACATTCGGATAGCTGCTAAGATGCTTAGCCAGCTTCCTTATACTGTCTTTGTCATCAGTGAGTCCAGGAACCAGAACATATCGCACCCATGTGGCAATACTGTTATCTCTGAGAAAATCAAGCATTTTTAAGGTAGGCGCCAGCTCCACCCCGGTAATTCTTTTATATACCTCAGGATCAAAGCTTTTTATATCCAAAAGCAGCAAATCTGCAATTGTCACCGCTTCCCTTACCCACTCGTTCCAGATATAGCCGGAGCTGTCAATCGCAACGGATATGCCATGTGATTTAAGCAATACGGCTGCTTGATAAATAAATTCAGCCTGAAGCAGGGGCTCTCCACCTGAAAAGGTGACCCCGCCGCCACTGGCATCTATAAAGGCCTTATATTTAATTATTTCCTCCACCAGCTGCTGCGGGCTATACTCCCTGCCTCCTTGCGTACTCCAGCTATCAGGATTATGGCAATAGCAGCACCTTAACGGGCAGCCCTGCATAAATACCACATAACGGATACCCGGCCCGTCAACAGTGCCAAAGCTCTCCACAGAATGCACTCGCCCTGTCAGAGCCATAAAATCAACCCCTCATATGAATCAAGCAATTACTAATCTTAAACAATTATATATTAAGGCAAGTATAAATTACAAGCATGGCTAAGAAAGAGATTAGCTGATTTGGTTTGTAAAATGATTGCTAAAATTCCAAAAAGCAAATTAAGTGCCAGACTTTGTGGGAAATAGTAGGATTAAAGAAAATGCATTGGGCGGTTTTTTGGCAGATATAGAAATGAAAACAACTTTAACAAAAGATGAAATATTAACCTTTAGTCCAAATTATCAAAGTGATTATTATAAAGAAAACCTGACAAAGGGTCAGTATACGGCAGTGGCTTACCTGGAAATGTCACTGGATAAGGAAGGCAATCAAAAAATAAAAATTTCATCAGTAATTACATTTGAAATAAAATAGTATGGTTTAAAAAGCAATTTAAAGCCAATAGTATCATCACCGGCATAAGGTAATAAAACAATAAAGCCTTTACGTCGGTTATTTGTTATTTTTCCACTTAATAAGTGCATTTAAAATCTGTAAATACTGATACTCGGTCTTAAGGATTAGCGTTAATCTATCAAACTTCGATATTCAGACCTTTTACTATTGGGTATTTAGTATTTATCCAACATTAGCTATAACGTATAAATAGACTAGCCAAATAGCATAATAATTTCTTACGCTCTTGGCATATATAATAAATTAGTTTGTAAATTGAATATATTATTTTACATAACTTTGTCGATATAATTAATAGATGAAACTGTTTATTATAAGAAATGAAACTGTTTAATCCCATTCAGCTAATGATAAAAATGGAGGCCTGTTTATGGATGTAAATAATTCACTACCCTCCCGTTTTAAGGTCGGCAAATCAATATCAACCCCTGCAGGCAGGGCTGACGCTGCCCGCAGCAGAGCCTCATCCGGCGCTGAGCAGAGCAAGATGCCGGAATTAAAGGAAGGACAGCTAATCAGGGGACAGATTATAGATCACAGATACAATGAGGTTAAGATACAGGTTGAACCCGGCAATCAGGTTATTACTGCAAGGCTTGCCGGTGACAACCCTTTGTCTATCGAGCAGGAGGCCAGCTTCATCGTCTCGGAGGCAGGCACAGGTGAGCTTGTCCTGAAGCTCCTTCCTTCCGAAGACAGTGCAAGCGCTAATGAATCCGTAATCATCAAGGCCCTTACCGCTGCAGGTATAACAATAAATGCCCGCAGTAAGGCAATTGTTGCAGAGCTTTTAAACCAAAGAATGTCTATAGACAGGAACACACTGCAAACCCTTATAAGGCTGGCTGCCAGCCACCGCAATGCATCCCCCTTATGTCTGGTGCTGATGTACAAAAACAATATACCCATCAACGCCAAAAATCTTCAACAATTTCAGGCTTATCTGGAGGGAACCCATCAGCTGCTATATAAAATAAAGGATATAAGCACAAATATTTCTAAATTACTTATGACCGGACAAAACAGCAGCCACGACATCAGTCTGGCAGCCTCTGCCGACAGCCATATGCCTGCCGGTGATCTGCTTACCCCCGCAGGTGGCCTGACGAGTGCGGAGCAGTCCATTAATATAAGCTCTGAAGGCGACTCACTCCTGAATGCAGCCCAGGCACAGGAAATGACTGCAACTGAAGCTAATCTCCCTATGTTGTCTAATTCGAGCCTGGCCGGTACAGATCATCTGCAGGGAAACTTGCTGCAAAATGCCCTTGCAGTGAACAGCAGGCTCATAGACATTTTTCTGTCAACAGCCGGTGAAAAAGCACAGTCTCAGACAGCTTCAGCGGCACAGGAAATGGCAGCAGGCATCACGCCATCAGACATACAGGGGCAAGGAAATGAGCTGCCGGCGAAAGCAGCTTCATCCGCAGGCGCAACAGGCCTTGCCGAAATCATGGATGATGGCGAAACAGCTCTCCTGCTCAAACAGCTGTCGGATGCGCCGGATATTAACGGCATAAAGGAACGGATAGCTAACAAAACAGCTACTGTTGCCGAATTCTTAAGCTATATAAAAAGCAGTATGTCTTCCATGGAAGCCGGTCAGGCAATCAGCCTGCTGACATCAGCCGAATACACCAGGCTGCTTGAAAAGGCATTTTTCAAAAAATGGACTATTGCTTCCGACAGCATATCCCAAAAGCAATCCGTCAAGGACTTTTACAAGCAGCTGGAGGCCGATCTTAAGGAAATCAACAGGCTGATAAGCTCTCTTGCAGAAGGAGATGATAAGGCGGCACTTCATGAGCCTGTTGATGATATGCAAAGCAACCTGCAGTTTATGAAGGATCTGAACAATGCCTTTGCCTTTATCCAGCTTCCTGTGGATTTTAAGGATCGGCAATTTCATACGGATTTATATGTCATGAGCAGGAAAAGGGCACTTAATGACAAAAATCAAAGCCTGACAGTTCATCTCTATCTGGAGACAGCCAATTTGGGAAAGCTGAATATCCATTTAAAAATGACAGACAAACTGGTTGAAACCATCTTCTACCCGGCCGACAACGGCGCAGCAGCCATAATCAGGGATAACCTGCCCCACTTTATAGAAACCCTGCAAGGCAAGGGCTATATTGCAACGGCAAACGTATCGGAAAAGCCGGGGGAAGCCGACGCATTTAAAAGACTGCTGGAGCAGGATATACAGGACGGGGTTATCACAAGATACAGCTTTGATATCAGAACCTAGATACATTGTTATAATTGTGAGCTAATATTATTTATGTTTATTCAACGGGGCACTGGGATGCTATTGCCTGCATATTAAGTAAATGCAAAACTAAATATCAGTTAAACCTAATATCATTTAAATTCAAAGTGCAGATCAGTTATCTGACCTGCACTTTAGTTTTAGTTCTCAAATTCTTATCAATTATACCTACAAAAGCTTTGCTGAGCCAGTCCTGCCGAATCTTCTTCTTAGCAGTTGTCTGAGAATATAAATTAGCAATCGGCAGGTTTTAATTAGCTGTCGGCAGTTCTTAAGCAGTAGTCCGCAAACCTTCATCAGCTGTCGGCTGCTTCACCTTGTTCGGCACTTATTTTTTTATCATATTCATCAAATATATATGACAGGATATCCGCCATACCCACAAACTCACAGCCGTACATGGTTTTGCCATTCTCCAGAGGCTGGCTTCTGATAATTTTTATCACACAGCGCAAAAGCTCCTCATTATTTAATAGATTTATATTGGCATTAAAGTAATAGCCCAGGGGTAATATACTTTCAGATATAAAGCCAATTCCACCCTTGGATATATTAACAATCTCTATCGGAGCATTCAGATTCTCAACACGAACATTGTCCTGTTTATATAAATTTGAAATCTCCAGTGTCATTGAAAAGGGCATTCTCTTAGTCCGTCTTCTTTCTATCATTAGGCACCTCCGGGAACTGCTCCCAGCAATCTGTTGCAGGGAAACTTAAATTATTTTAACAAATATTGCTATTGCTTTTTTCATTATACACCAGATAAAGTGCCATTACAATCAGAAAAAGCAATTAGTGGAAAAGCCGTCCGGCCATTTACAAATGAAGCCACAGATGCCAAACGTAAACACGGAGCACAGGTGCCTGACGTAAAAACGAATCTCAGGTGCCGTATGGAAAAAAACCGGTTCCTTTAATCCAGCTGCTCATCCAGCATCTGCTTAACTATAACATTCACTCTTCCCGGATCAGCCTTGCCTTTCATTTCTCTCATAGTCTGGCCGACTATAAAGCCCATTGCCTTAACCTTGCCCTTCTTATAATCCGCTACAGACTGGGGATTTTCTGATATTACCCTGCGGATTACCTCCTTCAGCAGCTCCTCATCGGCCACCAGGCTAAGACCATGTACCTTTACATATTCCTCAGGATCAACACCCTCACAGAATACCTTTTCGAACACTTCCTTTGCCACAGTCCTGTTAATCCTGCCCTCATCGACCATCCTTATGACAGAGGCTAGCTGCTGCGGTGTATAGCTGATTTCCTCCGGCTCCATCTCCTTTTCCTTAAGCAGCCTCAAGGTCTCAACCATCAGCCAGTTGGACACTTCCTTGGGCTTATTGCAGATTGCCACAGTTTCCTCAAACAAATCAGCCAGATGCTTGGAGCCTGTAATAATTGCCGCATCGTAGGCAGGCAGGCCAAATTCATTCTCATAGCGAAGCTTTTTAGCGTCCCGCAGCTCCGGCTGCCTCGCTTTTATTGATGAAATCCATTCATCATCTATAATAACCGGCGGCAAATCCGGCTCGGGGAAATAACGGTAATCCTGCGCATCCTCCTTTGTCCTCATGGCAAAGCTTGTGTCCTTGTTGTCATCCCAGCGTCTGGTTTCCTGGATTACCCTTTTACCGCTTTCCAAAAGCTCAATCTGTCGCTTCCTTTCCCCCTCAATCGCCCTGGCTATGGCCTTGAAGGAGTTCATATTTTTCATCTCGGTTCTGGTGCCCAGCTTATCGGAGCCAACCTCCCTAACTGAAAGGTTGATATCGGCCCTCATTGAGCCCTCCTGCATCTTGCAGTCACTTACTCCAAGATACTGCAGTATCAGACGAAGCTTTTCAAGATAGGCCACAGCCTCCTCCGCCGATCTCATGTCGGGTTCGCTGACTATCTCTATCAGGGGCACACCGCAGCGATTAAAATCCACAAGAGTGCAATCATCCCAGGGATCATGAATAAGCTTGCCGGCATCCTCCTCCATATGAATTTCATGTATCCTGATTTTTTTCTTGCCAGCCTGGGTCTCTATCTCAACATAACCGTCCCTGCAAATAGGAAGATACAGCTGCGATATCTGATAAGCCTTGGGAAGATCTGGATAAAAATAATTCTTACGGTCAAATTTGCACCTTTGGGTTATATTACAGTTAAGTGCCAGCCCGGCAGCTATAGCAAATTCAACGACGCTTTTGTTAAGCACCGGAAGGGTTCCCGGCATGCCTGAGCATACAGGACATACATGGGTGTTAGGCTCTCCACCAAACTCGGTACTGCATCCACAGAAAATCTTGGATTTGGTGGCAAGCTCCACGTGAACCTCAAGACCAATAACCGTTTCATATGATCTCATCTATATCAATCCCTTTCATTCAGTAATAAGCTTTAATAAGGATAAGCCTTAAAAGCAAAAGCTTTATTAAGCATAAGCTTTA
>JAAZDK010000241.1 GCA_012512855.1 Clostridiales bacterium | reverse complement strand
CTTATAACCAGGTAAAGGGTAAGGAGGGTATTCTCCAGGCTCACATGCTTGAGGTATGTCCCAGCATAGCAGAAGGCAGAGTAGGCATTAAGGTTTCACCTTTAACTATGGGCAACAGAGAGGATCCTGCTCGTCTTGTATTTACTTCAAAGCCCGGTAAGGGTGTAGCTGTATCACTTATTGATCTGGGCAACCGCTTCCGTCTGATTATCAACGATGTTGAATGTCTGCCTCAGGATATTCCGATGCCGAAGCTGCCGGTACCTTCAGCCTTCTGGCGCCCTGAGCCTGACCTGGCAGTTGGTGCCGAGGCCTGGATCCTGGCAGGTGGCGCTCATCATACAGCATTCACATATGATCTGACTGCTGAGCAAATAGGTGATTGGGCAGACTTCATGGGTATTGAGTCAGTATTCATCAATAAGGATACCACTATTAAGAGCTTAAAGAATGAATTAAAGTGGAATTCCATCGTGTACAGATAATTCATTAATTCCGGCAATGCAATTACGTAAATATAAACTGAAAACAGGAGTATCCGGTGACGGGTACTCCTGTTTTTAGTGGTGCGCCTAGCGGCGCATGTATGTCCAGCGAAGCTGGACCATGCCTGTCGGTGCGCAAGTTTAACAATGCGTCATTGATAATTCTTCATTGATATCAGGCTCGCAGGTTTCAGAAAACATGGCTTTCAGCTTTTCTATATCTGATAAGGCGTTGCCGCCCTCGTATCTGCCGTTACAGGTTAGAAAGGGGCTGCTTTTTTTCATATATACCCCGATTTTTTTAAGCGTCTGATGGCTGATCATCCCGTACCTTCTTGCCCGGATAATCTTTTGTGCGAAGGTAAGGCCTATACCGGGTATTCTCAGCAGCTCTTCATAATCGGCTGTGTTTACTTCTATAGGGAAAAGATGAATGTTACGCAGGGCCCAGCTCATCTTGGGATCTAACCGGCTGGTCAGATTCGGCTCCTCCTCAGGTGCTATTTCTTCCGGGCTGAAGCCATACAGCTGCATAAGCCGGTCAGCCTGGTAAAGTCGCCTTGCCCGCCAGGAGGGAGTACGGGTTAAGGGCAGATCATAGCCCATTGCTTCATGGACATATTGAAAATTGGTGTAATAAACACGGCTCAGGTCATACTTTTTATATAATGCTTTTGCCAGAATTAATATGGTACGGTCTGTTTCATCCGTACTGCGGCCATAAGCTGGGTAGTCTGTGACCTGGCCAAAATCCGGCTGCCGCTGCTTCTGTACCTTTTTGCTTCTCTAACTACATTGCTGATTTCCTGCATAGGCCCCAGTATATTGTATTTATTCTTCTGCTTTGCCACTCTTTCATATCCGCTGCTTTTTGCCACCTCTATATTAACACTGAGTCTGTTGGCATATTGTGCAGCCTTTTTTATCAGAGCGGGGTCTGCTCCCGGCATAATTTTGGCATGGATATAGCCGGTATAGAAGAGCTCCTGTCTCAGAATTCTCATGGTTTCTATAATCAGCTCCTCCGTATAGTCAGGACTTTTATGAATGGCAGATGTGATAAATACACCGTGACCGTTTTCTATGGCTGTATTATATGCTATTTCGGCCATCTGTCCCGGGCTGTTGCAATATCTCTGCTTGCCGTCATTGCTTGCACGACAGCCGCAGTAGGCACAGTTGAAGATGCAGTTGTTGGAAATAAAAATCTTGGGTACCTTGCAAGGAGAAGCTTTTGCATGAATGCCCGCAAAGATGGAGGGATCAGGTATAAGCTCCTGCTCCTTTTGCCCGGACACAGAGCCGAAGCTTACCTCCGGATCGGCAACATCAAATCTTGAATCCTCCTGCATCAGGGCAATTCTTTCTTCCAATGAGGGTGTGTGATCAGGAATGTAATACACAGTATCTCCTCCCAGCGCCAGCTGATTAAGCATAAGCCTGCTTTCGGTTTTCCAATAAAGTATAAATTTAGGCAAACTTCTACTACAGGATTTCATGATTAAAATCACTTGCTTGCTTTCTTTGTCATACTGGCCCTGTTTTTAAATGCCATACTTGTTCCCTTCAACAGCCTGATGGCGCCGGCAATCAGCGAGCTGCTGGGTTCAGGAGAGCTTATGATGTCGGTTCTTAGCACGGCCCTGTCTGCGGGAATGATTGCAGGTGGGGTTATATATCCTTATATAAGCGGCAGGCTGGGTAAACGGGCTATCATAGCAACAGGTGGATATTCAATAGCCTTGTAATATTTCTCGTTTATATTGACAGGAAGCTTTATCAGGTCTGATATTGGAAAATACTTTGCTATAGCAGCCGTATCCTTTGTCACAGGCTTGGCAATATCCCTGCTATCAAGTATGTGCAGTGTCGAGTTTGTCAAAAATATAAAGGAGGAATACCTGGCGTGTAGCAGTGCCTTATTCGGCGCTGTCTGTGTGGCGGCAATTCCGCTGGCATCATTCCTTGTGAGCGCAGCCTCAGGCTTTACATCAGTTGCTGTTCTGTTTATAATATGTGGTATACTGGATATAATAACATGTACGATCCTCTGCAGCAGAAGGCTGCACAGGCTAATAGAAAAAGAAGGAATCGGTGAAGAAAGCAATGCAAAGGACCGAGATGGCGCAGAAGGCCAATCTGATGGAGGAAGCTGCAAATACGCCAAAGGAGGAGCTATCAGACGAGTCCGGGCTGATAGCATTTCTGGAAGCATCGGCATTTGACTCACAGACCAAATGGGAGGCTGTTAAAGTTTTTAGCAGGCAGGAGACATATTATAATGAAGTAGCCGCTATCCTGGCCGAGGTCATGGGCCTGCTGAGGAGCAAATATGCAAGGGAAATCAGTGAGCTTACTTTGAGCTTCTATAATTACTGGAGCAACTGTCAGGAAAATATTGATATAGTCGAAACTATTCGCGACAGGATATCATGGAAGCTGAATGATGCCGGTCAGCTTCTGGTTCCGTTAATATTTTCGCCTTTTTACGTATCCATTGCCGTGAATGAAGCAGAGACAGGCAGAAAGGACATAATCCGGATAGGAATAATGCTGGATAAACGCTTTGAGTTATTATATAACAGAAGCATGTCCAAGGAGGATATCGTCGACATTGGCAAGCTGCTGTCAGACAAAAGCAAGGTGGATATTCTGGAGCTGGTCAGCCAAAGGCCCTGTTACGGTAAGGAGCTGGCCAATGCCTTGGGCTTGTCCACAGCCACCATATCATATCATGTTAATGCACTTCTTAAGGCAGGCTGCCTCAAGGCGGAGGTTATATCCAACAAGGTCTATTACAGCATAGACATCGAAAAGCTTTCTGCTTATATGGAGGGTATAAAGAGCTTCTTTTCAGGAAAGAAGGCTTAGGGGAGAAGCTTAATGGAGAAGAAATCACAGCTTATATAAATCACTATAGTCCGGGAATTCAATACCGGACTAATTGCTATTAAATAAATAATGATATTCGAGGAGGCATAAGGTATGGGCAGGGATATGGAAGAAACTAATGAGAATAAGAAAAATCAGGTCAAAATACCTGAAAGGATAGTCGCTGTCTATGGAACACCTGAAATAGACGGAGTTATAGACCCTGTCTGGGAGCAGGCGGTGCCTGTCGTTGCCGGAATATATGGGGCGGAGTCTGAGGCAAGGGCAATACACCGTATCATGTGGGATGAAAATGCCCTGTATATTCTTTCTGAAATTAAGAAAAGCAGCCTGGATGTAAGCAGCGCTATAAGTCATCAGCAGGATTCTGTCGAGTATTTTCTGGATGAGCAAAATGACAGGAGCAGCGCTTACAAATCCGATGATTTGCACTACAGGGTAAACTGTGACAACCTGCGCTCATATGATGCCGGAGATAAGCTGCGCTTTTATACAAAAACCGGCCGCATCTTTACAGACGGCAGGGAATCCGGATACATAGTTGAAGCCTGCATAGTCTGGAGCAAGGGCTTTAATGCGCAAAACGGCACCGAGCTGGGCTTTGAGCTGAGCGTAAATGTTGCCTCAGCTGGCAGGAGAGAAACCACTATATCGGTATTTGATTCAAGCGGCAATGCCTTCCAAAGTCCCAGTCTGTTTGGCACACTTGTGCTTACAGGTAAAGACAACGTGCAAAAGGCAGGGCCTAATCCATATCTTTTGCTAAGCTACATAGACAGTGTAAAGGAGATTTATCTTGATGCCTACATAAATAAAGAAATCGTGAAGGAGCCGCTGGCAAAGGCGGAAAGAGTGGCGGCAGACCGGAACTCAACTCAGGATGAGATAGATGCTGCCTTTCATGCATTAAGGGATGCGGTTGACAGGCTTGATGACGGAAGCGGCTATATAAAGCCCGGTGCATTGCCCGAATATTACGATTTGCCGGATGCCTTCACCTTCCTAGACGGAAGCAGGGTAAAGGATCTTAAGGACTGGGAGAGGCGAAAAAAAGAGATTTCAGATCTATTTCAGTATTATATGTATGGTGTTGTGCCTGATGAGTCCGGTGAAATGCTTACCTATGAATATGTTGAGTCCTACAGCATGAAAACCTTCTGGGGACAGGAGATCCTGATATCGTCCCGGCCGGATAAGGATCTGGTTAAGATAAAAATATCAAAGGATAATAGGACAGCGGATTTTATCGCCATTATCAGCTATCCGGGTATAACAAGGAAGGATGAAGCTAGCGGTGAAGAGATAATAGAAAGGCTGCCAGCTGTTCATGAGGACGGCTATCCGGTGCTTATAATGATTGGCTTTTTGGGCGGCAAGGAAAAGGAATATTTAAACAGCATGGGCTATGCTGTCATTGAGTTTAACAATATGGCTGTTGCTGCAGATGATATGTCAAGGACAGGTGCCTTTTATGAGCTGTATCCTTACGGCAGGAAATGGACAGAGCAGACAGGAGCTTTGCTGGCCTGGGGCTGGGGTGTTCGTAAAATTATTGATTTGCTTGAGCAGGATGCCACGGGTGAGAGAAGGTTTAATATAAGCCCGGTAAACATCATTGTTTCAGGGGTATCCCGCAATGGCAAGGCGGCAGCGATTGCCGGAGCTACAGATTCCAGAATAAAGGTGTGTGTGCCTGCATCATCAGGTGAAGGAGGCATGGCCTGCTTCAGATATTTGAGTGCGGGCAGGCAGTATGACTATTCCATGCTGGAAAAGCATGAGTTTATTGATGTGCTGGGTGAAGAAAAGGGAGAGGCAGAGTGGCGCAAATGGCAGGATGAGCCGGTACATACGGTAGGCTCAAACGAGGCCTTAAGAAATATCCAGTCCTTCAGACATTGGTTCAATGACAACT
>JAAZDK010000240.1 GCA_012512855.1 Clostridiales bacterium | reverse complement strand
GGAGCTTTTCAGAATGCAGGAAGCGACCGGCATTTATATCAAACGATGAGATTGACAGCTATATTGAAAGGGGCTTTGTAAATTTTAAAATAGTCGGAAGAGGACTATCACAGGAGTTTGTAAAGGAATCGTATTTATATTTTTTGGTAAACGAAGAAGACAGAGGATTTATCGCTGAGAAAATAGATAAAACACTGCATGAGCTGATGAGTCAGATGCGCAAGTAAAAATGAGGGAAGAATGAAATTAAAGTGTAGCAATCCCAGAAGTGCAAGCAGGGCTTTTACGTATATGCATTGAATTTGGATTCTGACTATATTGCAGTATATATCGACAAAAATGAGGCATTTAAGTAAGTATAATGAGGAGGAAGCTATGAATTTAAAACAGGATGGACTCTTGCTTGGACTGGTGCTGCTTATGGGATTAGCCTTGCTGGGATGTAAGCAGGCCAAGGATAACGAAGCTATGGATTTGGCTGTTACGGTCGCACCTACAATTGCTCCGGATGCACAAGAAGCAAAAGGGTCAGGTGATGAGTCCACGCAGCTTGATGAGAAGGAGACGGTTGATGCTGATATGAAGGCAGATCTAGTATTACATAAACCAACAGCGCAGGATATTGTGAACGATATAATCATAGGATGGAATCTTGGAAATTCCCTGGATAGCTACAGCAATAATGTTACGGGACTTGATACTGAAACCTGCTGGGGAAATCCCAGGATAACGAAGGAATTAATTGATATGGTAAAGGGAGCGGGCTTTAATGCGATACGAGTACCGGTCACCTGGTATAACCATATGGATGGGAAGAATAAAATTGATGATGCCTGGATGAACCGGGTAGAGGAAGTAGTAAATTATGTTCTTGATAACGATATGTACTGTATTATCAATGTACATCATGATACAGGAGAAAAGGGCTGGCTGAGAGCCAGCAGCAAAAATCTTGAGCAGAACAAGGAAAAATTTAAGTCCATCTGGGAACAGATAGCGGACAGGTTTGGAGATTATCCGGATAAATTGCTGTTTGAAAGCTTTAATGAAATTCTTGATGACAAAAACAACTGGACAAATCCCGGTGCCGAGGCACTGGATATTACAAATGAGCTGAATCAGCTTTTTGTAGACACGGTACGTACTTCCGGCAAGAACAATGATACCAGATGCCTTATTGTAAATACCTATTGTGCAGGCGCCGGCAGGGATATTGTTAAGGGCTTTACTCTTCCCAAGGATACGGTAAAGGACAAGCTGATAGTGTCAGCACACATTTATCAGCCCTATCATTTTACCTCAGAAACCTCACCGATAACCACTACATGGGGTGTGGGCAAAACAACTCTGGAATCCTATATTAATAATATGTATACCTACTTTGTAGGGAAGGGTATTCCGGCTATTGTTGGTGAATTCGGCGCTGTTGACAAGAATAACAGGAATGAGCGCCAGTCATGGCTCAGATACTATGTTGACACCTGCAGCAATTATGGAATCAAATGCTTCTGGTGGGATAACGGCAATGAATATAAGATCTTTAACAGAAAAACCATGCAGATAGCGGAACCGGAGCTTATAGATATCATGCTTACAGAAGCAAAGGGCGGCGATTATGTTCTGGATCGGACCTTGTATGGTGATGCTGACGGTAATGGAACTGTAAATGATGAGGATCTGCTTTGGCTTCAGAAGTATCTTAAGGGAGAAATTGACAAGGTAGATAATTGTGACATGAATAAGGATGGAGTTATAGATGCTCTGGATGAGGAGCTTCTTGCAAACCAGCTTGAGCGGGCTGCCAATTTATGTGCGAATCCTAATAATTGGTCCAGTTGGGTAAATAGCGGCAATGGTGCGGCTGCTCAGATGAGCCATATTGATAATGGTGTTCAGATTACTGCAACAAATAGCGGAAAAAATTCGTGGGATGTACAGATGTCTTATACCAAGCTTATCCTTGAAGAGGGCGCAAGCTACAAAATATCCTTCAATTATAGCGGAAGCCCCGCCCAAAGCATGCCCTTCCATATTATGCAGGATTATGGTGAGTATAAAACATACTTTAGCCATACATTGGATTATAAGGAAGAGCTGCAGCGCTATGAGGGAGTGTTTACCATGACGAAGGCAACGGACAAAAGCGCACGGATTACATTTGACTGCGGTGCAAGCAAGCTGAATGCTCCCTACTCTGTTACAATAGAGAATCTTGTGATAGTTAAGCTAAAATAGAATGAGTCTGCTTTGCTAATTATGAATTCTAAATGATTTGCCTGCCTAAACCGCTAATAAAACAAAGCATATCATCCGGCAGCTTGCCGGTGATATGCTTATTATATGCTTTAATATATAAGTGTTTGCAATGTGATGGTATAGATACAATTGTCAGCAGCTTTTTTAGGATATCCGCTGAAGCGGATAATTACTTGCTGCGGCATACGCGCAAGCCTGTATCGGCTCCCTTGCCACTGGCTTCAAATTTGCCCTGATAGGATATTTCAAGGCATTTG
>JAAZDK010000239.1 GCA_012512855.1 Clostridiales bacterium | reverse complement strand
CATTTATCTCGGATGCAATTTCTTTCACTTCATTATAAAGCTTCTCGATCATGTCACAGCATTCATAAAGTGATTGACCGAGTACTTCAAAAATATAATTAACCTTTTCGGCGTATTTTTCAGGTTTATGTTCAAAGGTTTCAAGCAGTTTTACAATAAGCATTATTACATGCAAATAACACTTGATTTAAACATGAAACAATACGAAACACATGACCCGCAATATAATATTTATCGTCTGTTCCCAAATTTGCCTTTACAAACATTAAAGAAAACCCTGCCTCAAACATAAAAAAATCAACTAAACTTTTCCGCAAGGTTTCCGGCTCAAATTTTGCACAAAATATACCCTCGATATGTTTCCATTAACGCATATCGAGGGCTTAAGTCGAGTAGACAGATTTACTTTCATTTTACGAAACCCAGTATTTTTAATGCCTTCTGAGCTTTATTTTCTAGACATCAGACATACCGTCTCAACGTGGCTTATTTACGTAAACAGTCTTCTACCGCATATGTGATGCAAGGAAATCTGCAAACTCCTTACTTACCTCATACCTTGATAAAAATCCAATATTTCTGTAATACATGGTTTCATAATACACACCGTTCTTATTATATATCCTAACTCCAATTGGGTTAGCCAATGCATCACCGGCAGAGCCCTGACTGGGTGGAACAGAGCCGCTTTGAGAATTACCTGTATCCCCCATATCCATCATGCCTGATGAAGAGGCAGACGAATCACTGGAAACGGGCTCATCCAGATTTAGAGGCATATCTTCTGCTACAGCGGGTAAATCTTGTGCTACAGGCTCATCCACTGTTGTTCCGCCATATGATGCTTGTGCAGGCGTATCAACTGCAGTGTTTACCGCATCCGGGGCAATATCTGTATCTGGTGCAGAACCGGCATCCGGCGCCGCTCCCGCGTCTGGAGCAGACATCTCTATATCCATATCCGGTGCTGGATCGGTAGTTACATTACCCGGATCAGAACTTGGCTGATATCCAAACAATTTTTCAAAATACTTGTCACTGGCATTTTTCAGTACTGAATAATATCCGTAAAATTGTTGGATATCTGCCGGATCAGTAATTTCTCCTACAACATTCAGCTTACCTTCCACTTTACTCTGCTCAGTATACTCTATTAATTGAACTGTCTTAATATCCTCAGGACCATTTATGCCATATAGCTTCAAGTAAACAGCGGCATCTTCATCTTGATTGTTATTGTAGCTTTCGAAGGTAAAAAAGTTGAACAATTCATAGCTGTTTTCTCTTTTTACTGCTACAACTGCTTCTCCTCCAGCAGGGGTATACTCATATACCTCCAGCCCCTCAAGGCTTGGATCAGGAGTATCTTGGATATCTGCAATTTTCTTACCAATATCATCCTCAGTTACCTGTGCAGTAAAGCCGAATTCCTCTCGAAGCTCATCGTGAAGTATAATATAGTGTCTATCACCTAGACGAAACTGATTGGTAATAGGTACAGCCATATCTTCCCTTGCATCACCTAGATCATCAGTTTGAATATCACCAATTTCTCCCTCCGGTACATTACCGTTACTGCGTCCCGGGAGGAAATTGTGTATCAGTAGGCTTCCAGCAATTATAATTACTAATCCCAGCACAGGCACCAATCTTTTTATATTCAAAGTTCTCATAGTGTTCTCCTTTCTGCTGTCCTTATAGTTCATAATTTTATTCAGCATTCTTTTCTCAGCATCCGGGCCAGGTTGGATTTGATCAAAGGCAGCCTTTAGGTCTTCCTTTTTCATGCCAATTCACCTTCCCCTTCTATCTCTAACTTCAGCCTCTTTCTACCTGCATGCAGCCAGCCCCTCACTGTTGATTGAGGTTTTCCCATCATCTCTGCAATTTCTGGTGTAGAGTAACCTTCGTAATAGTACAGGTATATGGCAGCTCTGTGTTTAGGGGGAAGAGCCAATACCTTGGAAAGGGTTTCATCTATTTCAAAACCCTGCTCTACAGATACTTCCAGTGCCTTATCCAGTCCAAGGGTTCTGGACCACCAACTTCGGTAATAATCCTTGCAAAGATTAATTGCTGTTCTAATAAGCCAGGCTTTTTCATGCTCTTCGCTCTGAAAAACAGTTTTGTCATTCATTAGCCTTAGAAAGGTATTTTGAACCATATCCTCCGTGTCAGCTTTGTTTTTCATGTACAAAAAGCATACCCGGTAAACAGTCTTTACATGGCGGTTATATATTTGTATAAGCTCTTCATTCGTACGCAATAAAGAACCCATTGCCTTCCCCCTTTCACTTTATATACGATTGAGAACACCAAAACGTTGAGTAAATATTTATAGTATATACAATATTTATAAGGGCATTTCCTTCAATAAAAAAAGATCTTGCTCAAGGAGCATGATCTGATAAACATTAAAATAAATTCTATCCCAAATATTTCAACCATAGTTATCAGGAATATTTATATGTTTTTTAAGGCATCTTTCATTACCTCATAGGGTGCTTCTAATCCTGTCCAAAGCTTAAAGCCTATTGCCCCTTGGTGAGCCAACATGCTTAGTCCATCCCCCACACTTGCTCCACGTTCAATTGCCTTTTTAAGAAATAGTGTCATAGCTGGGTTTGGAATGATATCCTGTACATACATTTGGGGTGTTATATCTTCATAACAAATATCAGGGAATGACTTATCCGGATACAAACCAATTGATGTTGCATTAACCAGAATATCACATGGTGGGATTTTTAAGGTATCCTTCCATTCCCCAGCAACTGCTTTACAAGCTGTATTACTGTTAATGACTTTAGCAATATTCTCAGCCTTTTCCAAAGTACGATTAAAAATATGTATACTGGAGCATCCCGCTAATGCAAACTCCACACAAATAGCCTTCGAGGCCCCTCCTGCACCTAAAACTGTAACTTTCTTTCCTTTTAAATCAATTCCCTTTTCAGCCAAAGCGTTAACCAGACCCCTGCCGTCAGTATTATCACCTATTAACTTGTTATCTTTTCGTACAATAATATTTATTGCTCCTATTAATTTTGCTCCTTCTGATACCTCATCCACATACTTCATAGCTTCACTTTTATGGGGTATAGTTAAATTAACCCCTTCAAAATTCATGGCACGTAAACCGGCAGTTTGAAACTGCGATTTTTCGCGCGTGACCCCACGCCCGTTTCAGGGGGTGAAAAGTGGCAGGAATTTAGACCCCCCTACCCAAGAAACTGCAGAAAATCTCATAAGTTAAGCAATTCTTGGATTTTTGTGAGATTTTTTGCATCTATTTTAAGCCTTTTTCGGCATCGTTTTCAAATTTTTGTGTTAACCCTTTTTTAGAAAAGAAGTGAATGTTTTAATTTATCTGTCAGTCAAAAGAATAATCTGACAATTTGATGTTATTCTGTCTAACAAAGTCTGGCAAAGATGTTTGT
>JAAZDK010000238.1 GCA_012512855.1 Clostridiales bacterium | reverse complement strand
TAGAATTATCAATTAGGGTATATACATCCTCCAACAGATCAAGGTTTTCGTAAATTTGCCTGTTTAAAGGAGCGTTCAGATCTTTCAGCAAATCCTTTATATGGGGCAGACGGGACAAGGAAATCTTAAGAGAGAGCAGATCCCTTGCATTGATGTTTCCAAAAACCAGTTTTGATGTGAGTCTTTCTATGTCATATACACCCCGCAGAAGCTCCATAAGCTCATTTCTGACCATGAACTTCCCTTTAAATTCCGATACGGCATTAAGTCTCATATTAATTTCATTTACATCTAAAAGGGGCTGTTCCAGCCATTGTCTGAGCTTTCTTCCTCCCATTGAGGTTGAAGTTCTGTCAAGAACCCATAAGAGAGAGCCTTTTTTCCTTCCCTCTCTCATTGTTTCGGTAATTTCAAGGCTTCTTCTGGAAGCAGTGTCAAGTATCATATACTCTTCAATTATATATGTACAAATGCCCTCTATATGTTTCAGGTCTATTTTTTGTGTTTCGTCAAGGTAAGCTATCAAAGCTCCGGACGCACATTGAGCCAGCTCAAGATCTTTTAGCCTATCTTCATTTTTGCCGCTTATTATCTCCCTGATTTTTTCCCGAGCATTTGATAATTCAAACAATTCATCTTCAACTGCAGCAGGCTGCACTCCGCAATAATTTTTAAAATAGCTGCTGTACTCGGGTTGTTTAAAAAACTCACTGTTGGCTATAATTTCAGACGGTTTATACCGGGTGATTTCATCCATCAGCTTCCGCATTGAGCTTCCCCATGTAATCTGGGTAGAGTAAAATTCACCTGTTGATATATCAGCAACTGCTATACCATAATAAATTTGCCTGCAGTAAATTGCCATTAAGTAATTATTCTTTTTTTCGTCAAGCATTTCAGGATCAATAACGGTTCCCGGAGTAATGACACGGGAAACATCCCATTTTACAATACCCTTTGCCAATGCGGGATCCTCAAGCTGATCGCATATTGCAACCTTGTATCCCTTTGAGATAAGTCTGGATATGTATATATGGGCGGAATGATGCGGAACCCCGCACATTGGCGCCCTCTCCTCCAATCCGCAATCCCGGCCGGTCAATGTTATTTCAAGTTCCCTTGAAGCCAGTTCAGCATCTTTAAAAAACATCTCATAGAAATCGCCAAGCCTGAAAAAAAGGATGCAATCCTTATAACGCTCTTTTATATCCATATACTGCTGCATCATTGGTGTAAGTTTAGCCACGCTCATTTCCTCCTTTGCCTTCCAGCCAGAAAGCACCTGCCCTTATAATTTCTACATCCATAAACATACCTTTTTCAGCATGCGCAGCTTTAAAGTTGACAAGCCTGTTAGTGGTTGTCCTGCCTGAAAACATATCCGGATTCTGTTTGCTTAATCCGTCAACAAGAACCTCAAGGGTTTTACCTTCCAGTTTTTTTGCAAGATTAGTTGCTATGCCGGTTTGAAGCTCAGAAAGCCTTTTAAACCGCTGGCTGATTGAATCAGGAGGTGTTGTGTTCTCAATCCTGGCGGCAGGAGTTCCCTTTCTCGGAGAATAAATGAACATGAATGCAGCATCAAACATAACTTTTCTAACAATGTCAAGAGTATCTTCAAAATCCTCTTCTGTTTCGCCGGGAAAGCCTACAATGATGTCGGTTGAAACAGCAATATCCGGAACCGCTGTTCTGAGTTTTTCAACAAGGGACAAATAATGCTCCCTTGTATATTTCCTGTTCATCATTTTTAATATACGGTTACTTCCCGACTGAACGGGCAAATGTATGTGATTGCATACCTTGCTGCAGTTTTTCATTGCATCAATAAGGTTGTCCGACAAATCTTTAGGATGTGAGGTCATAAAGCGGACCCTTTTAATACCTTCAATATCTTCAATGGCATAAAGGAGTTTCGCAAATAAATCCTTCTCTCCAAGGTCATTGCCATAAGAATTCACATTTTGCCCCAGCAGAGTTATCTCTTTGCAGCCATCATCAGCCAAAGCCTTTATTTCATTGAGAATATCTGACATTTTACGGCTTCGCTCCCTGCCCCTTACATATGGAACAATGCAGTAGGAGCAAAAATTATTGCATCCAAGAATAATGTTGACCCATCCCTTATGCTTTTCAGCACGTTTAACAGGAAGGCTTTCAATAATCCTGTCCTCCTTTTCCCAAACCTGAAATACCCGCCTGCCTTTTGTCAGATAGGTATAAAGAAGCTCCGGAAAGGACTGTATGTTATGGGTGCCAAAAACAATTTTCACATTGTGATAGGATTTTTTTATTTTTTCTATTATATGCGGCTGCTGCATCATGCAGCCGCAGGCTGCAATTATGGATCCATATTCCGCACATTCGGAAGCCAACGCTCCAATATGGCCGAATATACGTTCTTCAGCATTTTCACGTACACAGCATGTAACAAATACTATTATATCAGCAGGGGAATTGTCAGTAACTTCCTGGTAACCCATTTCAATCAGCATTCCGGCAATGGTTTCCGAATCCAGCTCGTTCATCTGGCAGCCAAATACATCAATCCTGAATTTTCTGGTCCTGCCCGTTTTTTGGGTATATTCCATATTGATATTTCTGACAAACTCCGCCCAATCGTTCATAATAAGATTATCAGTGTTTCCACACAACTGATTGTCCTTCTGTTTTCCCAAACCATATTTTACAGTGCTTTTCCCGCTGTCCAATTTTATATTCCTTTCTATGGCAATTTTATGGATAATTCACATTAACTTAGGTTTCCCATTACATAGTACCAAATGTTTAATAGCCTATACAAGGGTATAGGGTCCTGTGCCGGCACTTTGGTTTTATAAAGGGGCAGCCTTTCGCCGCCCCTTTGCTTGCTTTAAAATATTGATAATTGATAATTCTTAAATAAAATCCTGATATTACTTTTTTTCCCGAATATTCTCAAAATCCTGAGAAAAAGGTTTACAAAGTCCATATAAAGGGCCAGTGCTCCAAAAATTCCGAGGTTTCTTCGAAGCACCTCATTTCCTTCCGTTCCGAAATAAAAAGATTTAAGCTTTTGCATATCGTAGGCTGTAATCCCAAGAAATATAAACAGTCCGATTATTGTAATAAACCAATCCATTCCGCTGCTTCTTAAGAAAATGTTAACAATAGACAGAATTATCATTCCTATTAAGCCCATAAAAAGAATATTTCTGTATCTGGTAAGATCTGTCTTTGTAACATACCCATAAATACACATGACGCCAAAGGTAACTGCTGTAATTGCCAATGAGGATATTATTGATGAACTTTCAAACACAAACAGCAGGAATGAAAGGGTTACACCGTTTAAGGCAGAATAAAGCAAAAACATGGTAAGGGCTGTATTGTATTTTAGTCTCGTAATTTTTGCCGAAAAAGTCCAGACCAAAATTAACTCCCCTATCAAAATAACATAAAAAAACGGTGACAAATATAAAAATTCTATCAAACCTAAATATTGGCCTGATATTGCCATACTGAATATTCCATATGAAATAACAGATGTAAGGAGAAGGCCTATAAACATCCATCCAAAAACTTTAGAAATAAAAGCATTCATTGCTTGTATTGTTACGTATTCTTCCTCAAAAATCCGCGGGGAACGAAAACTGTCATTTCTATAATTCATATTTTTCACCTCACTAATATAGTTAACTTTATAAATAATTATATACTATCTATTATATACTGTTGGATGATTTTTGCAAAAAAATAAATTACCTCCCTGAAAAACCGGGTGTTCTGTTAACTTAATAATAAAAATGAGACCTGAAACGCTTCTGGTATAATGGAAATTGCCACAAACCATTACCTCCCAGAAAGGAGCGTTTAGGTCTCATGACTATTATACCACCAAACGTTGTATGTCCAAGATGTTTTTCAAAAGATCTTTACCGTTTAGGTAAGGACAAGGACGGTTATCAGAAATATCAGTGTAAACATTGTAAACGTCAGTTTGCTCCTGATAATCCGTCTCTCAATAATCGTTCCAGACGTAAAGGCAAATACCCTAATTGCCCGGTTTGCGGTAAAGCATCTTTTCTGCATCATGACTATACTTATTACTCAAACTTCCGTTGTTGTGATAAAAAATGCAACCATTCTTTCCGAGTACCAAAACTCATTAATGTTAAACCACCTTCTTCTGAATTAAAGCCCCAAACCTTTTCTTTTAAAGGCATGAGACATCCGCTTTATATTGTCTTGTATGCGCTGACTTACTACTTCTGTGGAAATTCTACTACTCGTAAAGTCGCTCAGACCCTATATATGGTTCACCAGGTTAAAGTCTCTCACGTGACCGTTTCTAAATGGATAAGCCGCTTTGCTCATGTATTCAGTAAGATAGCCTCTGATAGGCTTTTGGGCATTAACCTTTGCGATTCTGATGAGTGGCATTTCGATGAAACGTATATCAAAATC
>JAAZDK010000237.1 GCA_012512855.1 Clostridiales bacterium | reverse complement strand
GCCATCCATCTTCGAAAACTATATTATGCCTTTGAGGTCTCAACTCCTCAAACTCATCAACAACATCCTCCAAATCCGCGTATTCCTCAGGCGCTTTAGCAGGTTGTACAGCCATATGAGCGGTCTGAGCAGTTCAGACAAATGATACCATCGGAAACCAACTCTGCCCGCCCTTTTTTCAGAAGACCATTAGCCCTCTTCGGGTAGGTTGCTCCGATTACGTTACCATTTTTATCTGTTACAATTACGTTTTTTGTTATGGGTATCTCCCCCCTTGCAACATAATATTTACTTCTCTGTTTTTTGTTATGGGTGTCGTCCCCGTGGCATTCAGCCAATTATATTATGGCACAAGATTCCAATCTAATCAACTATATTTATGCACTCCGGCTGTGCTCTTCTTAACCTGAAAACTAATGGAGCGGGGCTCTTACTCCTGTTCTTTTTTTTCCTCATAGATAATAACAGGAATTCCTTCTTCAATATTTTCAAAAATCTTTTTAGCAAGGCCGACAGGGGCATTAACGCAGCCATGTGTGCCGTTTCTTTTATATATCTCTCCGCCAAAGGCAGACCTCCATCTGGCATCATGCAGGCCCATGTTGCCAAAAAAGGGCATCCAGTAGCTTACCTTTGCCTCATATCCTGGGCCGGTCAGTACCGAATCCCTTTCTTTATATACTATAAAATATGTACCTGTGACGGTAGCATTACCCTTATTCGGATTGCCTGTTACCACAGCCCCCTGGGCGATACACCTGCCATCCTTGTAAAACCACAAATACTGCCTTGTTATATTGATCTCGATATAGGAATTGCCTATATCATCCTCTCCCCGACTAACGGCCTTTTGCTCATAGACAGGCTCCTTTATAATTTTGTCGGCCTGCTCTATATTCTTAATGAGAGCCTTTATTTCCGCCTCCTGGTCGATTTTCCAGCCGTATAAGCCACCTGTCACCTCTAATGTCCTTCCCGTGCTGCTTTTGAAGCTCCGGCTTATTCCTACTGTATCATATTTATTGACCAGCCATTTTATATAATCCCTGACAGCCTTCCTGTTAATGCTTACATCAAGCCTGTCATCAACAATTAGCCATCTGCTGATTACATTTCCATCCACCAATTCATATCTGTTTTCAAATTTGTATTTTATCCATGCGGAGGCATACTTATTGAGGGTATTAAGGCAATCCAGCGCCTTCTTGTCCTTATGTGTAAATCTTGGCTTATAATAGCAGTCCTCCTTTTCCAAATCAAGTTCAGCAATTCCGGCCTGAATTGATTTATTAATCAATTCGTTAACCCTTTCCTTATTCAGCTTATTGCCGGCGATTTCCTTCTGCATTATGTAAGCACCGTTTTTATAGACAAAGCTTACATCCCTCGGCTCGATAACAGCTTTATTCAGACAATCCAGGTGGTCGATCCTTTCTCTTAATAAAGCCTCATCAAATAATAACAAATCCTTGATATTATAGTCAGACCTTTTAAACAGCATCACCGGCCACAAAAGCTGGTTCTGCAGCCTGAAAATTTCTCCGATATC
>JAAZDK010000236.1 GCA_012512855.1 Clostridiales bacterium | reverse complement strand
TTAAAGATACTGCTCCTGCCCAAGGATCCCAATGATGAGAAAAATGTTATTGTAGAAATCAGACAGGGAGCCGGTGGTGATGAGGCGGCATTGTTTGCTGCAGAGCTTTATCGTATGTATGTAATGTATGCTGAGCGTAACCGCTGGAAGGTTGAAACCCTTAATATTAATGAAAACGGTCTGGGCGGATTTAAGGAGGCGGTATTCACTGTAATCGGCAAGGGTGTATATTCCAAGCTGAAATATGAAAGTGGTGTTCATAGGGTACAGAGAGTTCCTGTAACCGAATCCTCAGGCCGTATCCATACCTCCACTGCAACTGTAGCAATCATGCCGGAGGCCGAAGAGGTGGATGTGGAAATTGATCTTAATGACTGTAAATTTGATGTATTCAGGGCGTCAGGAAACGGCGGACAGTGCGTTAATACAACAGACTCAGCCGTTAGACTTACCCATATACCTACAGGTATTGTTGTTACCTGTCAGGATGAAAAATCGCAGCTGAAGAATAAGGAGAAGGCTTTAAAGGTACTGCGTTCAAAGCTTTATGAAATGGAGCTGGAAAAGGCCCAGACGGCAGAGGCACAGGCTAAAAGAAGCCAGATTGGAACAGGTGATCGTTCCGAGAAAATCCGAACCTATAATTTCCCGCAGGGAAGGGTTACAGATCACAGAATCAAGTTCACTACTCATCGAATTGATGATGTTATGAATGGCGATCTTCAGGAGCTTATTGATAATCTGATAGCTGCAGATCAGGCTGAAAAGCTTGCAAAAATGAATGAAAATTAATACCCTAATGATAGCCGCTTGATTTCGGCTGTCATTTGCAGATACACAACCTTCCAGTAAGCAGCTAAATAAAATTGGAAGGTTTTTATCTCATTGGCTGCAATTTTTGATTGCCAAAAGAGGCAAAGAATGAGGTTTGATTAGTATGAAGCAGAAAAGTATTATTAGCAGCCCGCAAAACCCGCAGATTAAAAGGCTTGCCCTGTTGCAGAAAAAATCAAGGGCAAGACTGGATGAGGGACTGTTTGTTGTAGAAGGACTGAAAATGTTTGAGGAAGCCAGGCAAATGGCGCTTTTGGTTAAGGCCTATGTTGCTGAGAGTTTTTATATAGAAATGCTGTCAAAGCAGGCAGACTATTTTGACGGGCTGGATTATGAACTACTGACAGATTCAGTTTTTAAGGCAGTATCAGAGACACAGACGCCTCAGGGTATAATGGGCCTGGTGAGGATAAAAATGCATAGGCCGGAGGATATAATCGGTAATCCTAATGCCTTCCTGCTTCTTCTTGAGGATATCCGTGATCCGGGTAATTTGGGTACCATGATTCGGGCTGCGGAGGGAGCCGGCGTCAGCGGTATTATTACTAACGGCAGCACTGTGGATCCTTATAACCCAAAGGTGGTCAGGTCCACCATGGGTTCCATTTTCAGAGTTCCACTCTGTCAGGTGGAGGATTTTTATGCTATACTGGATAATATAAAGCAAAGCGGTATAAAAATATACGCAGCCCACCTGGCCGGAGCTGATTATGACAAGGAAGCCGGTTATGTGGACAGATGCGCCTTTTTGATAGGCAATGAAGCAGGCGGTCTATCCGAGAAGGCTGTGGCTCTTGCGGATAAGCTGATAAAAATACCGATGGCGGGCAAGGTTGAATCCCTTAATGCTGCTGTAGCTGCAGCCATACTGATATATGAGGCCGCCAGACAAAGAAGGCAGGCTGATCAAAGTCATTTGTGAAATATTGATGTAATATAGTTGCAGGGCTTGATTGGATATTCTCGTGGGGGAAGAGCATATGGCGCAGGAAGTATTTTTAAGATATGAATTAAAATACATCATTACAGATGAGTTATTCCGGCTGATAAGGCAGGAGCTTTCCGACTTCATGGAGGCTGATATATACAGCAGGGATGACTGTACTTATTCCATCTGCAATATTTACTATGATACGCCTGCCAATGATATAATACGCAAATCCATTGAAAAGCCCGTATATAAAGAGAAGCTGCGCCTAAGAAGCTATGGGCCGGCTGCCTCTAATGACACTGTCTATTTTGAAATAAAGAAAAAGTACCAGGGGAGGGTGTACAAGAGACGTACACAAATGACCCTGTCCGAGGCTTACAGCTATATTAACAAAGGACAGATGCCGGAGGCTAAAAGCAGTCTGGATAAGCAGATTAAAAATGAAATAGATTATTTTGTACATAGATACAAGCCGCTATTGCCTGCCGTTTTTATATCATATGACCGTGTTGCCCTGTTTTCAAGGACCGATAAAAGCTTCCGGGTGACCTTTGACTGCAATATCATGACAAGGCGATATGACCTGGGACTGGAAAAGGGCATATACGGGGAGCCGTTAATGCCAAACGGCTTCTGGCTGATGGAGGTCAAAACCAGGGACAATGTTCCCTTATGGTTTGCCAGATTGCTGTCAAAGCACAGGATTTATCCTGTATCATTTTCAAAATACGGTACGGAATACAAAAAATATATTCTGGGCGGTGACAGCGATATAATTAATTTCCAATACAGCAGATTATATGCCTGAAGCCAGACCGAAAATAAGCTGCTTATGCATATGCGCTGCATGCATAAGATGAAATTTAACTATAAAAGATAAAGGCGGCGCAGAAAGAGGGTTGCTATGTTTGATACTATATTTACCGGAACGATGTCACCTTCGGACCTGTCGATTAATGCCATTTCTGTATTAATCAGCATTGCTGTCGCATTGCTGTTGGGGCTTGTGGTATCACTGACCTATCTTGTCTCAACGACCAGGCATCAGCGTTCATCCAGCTTTGTTTTGAGCCTTATCATTTTGCCTTCCCTGGTGGCTGTTGTTATAATATTAATAGGAGGGAATATAGCCAGAGCATTTACAACAGCCGGAATATTTACTCTGATTAGATTCAGGAGTGTTCCGGGAGATTCAAAGGACTTGTCTTATATATTTTTATCCATGGCAGTGGGCTTGTCGTTGGGGCTGGGATATTTGACCCTGGCTGCTGTCATTGCATTAATCATCTGTGTGGTAATGCTTGTAGCAAATAAGCTTTTTATAAGCAAATCCAGGCATAAGGTAAAAAGGCTAAAGATAACGATACCCGAAGATTTGAATTATGAGGGTATATTTGACGAGGTATTTGCAAAATACACTGTTCATCATGAGCTGAACAGGATTAGAACCACCAATATGGGTACAATGCTGGAGCTGCAATATGATATTATGCCTAAAAGGGGCATGTCGGAAAAGGAATTTATAGATGAGCTGCGCTTAAGAAACGGCAATCTTACCATACAGCTTGGTGTAAACGAGGCTGTCGCCCAGCAGCTGTAGAGCCTTTATCAAAAGCCATATCAGCATATTACCCGGCTCGATAGGAAGAACCCTAAAATAAGGATAAGTTTGCAGGATGGTCAAAATATGGATTCTGACGATATAAGATACTGATATGATGGAATAATATAGGGAAAGTACAGGAAGAATATAATAGGTTTTCAATGACCTGTATGCAGTTATTCTGTGGGACGGTAATCCGGTAATATCTTCCTGTGGGTTTGGCCGACCAAAAAGGCCGAAGGAAATTCCTGCAGGATATAAGATTTGGCTTGGCTGAGGTGATTTTGGTGCGTGATGCTTTTGATTTTAGCAAGGAATATGGTCTGGTTCTTGAGGGTGGTGGAGCAAAGGGCGCGTATCAGATTGGCGTCTGGAAGGCTCTGATGGAATATGGGGTAAAAATCAAGGCTATTGCAGGCGTTTCGGTCGGTGCCCTTAATGGCGCCCTGATCTGCATGGGGGATCTGGCACGGGCGGAGAGCATATGGCAGAATATCAGCTATTCCAGAATAATGAGTGTTGATGACAATGAGATGGACAAGCTGATTAACCGCAGATTCAGGGAAATCAATATCCAGACTGTGAGGAAGGAAGGACGGAAGATTTTTGTTAAAGGCGGCCTGGATGTTACCCCTCTAAGGCGGCTTCTGGAGGAGAATCTGGATGAGGCTAAAATCAGGGCATCAGATATAGATTTTATCATAGGCACATTTAATATCAGCAAGATGAAGGAAGAGGAAATAGTAGTCAAGGAAGTGGAGGAAGGGCTTATCAAGGATTACCTTATGGCCAGTGCCAACTTTCCTCTGTTCAGGCAACAAAAGCTTTTGGGCAAAACATACCTGGACGGCGGCATTGCCAACAATGTACCTATCGATATGCTGATAAAGAGAGGATATAAGAATATCATTGTTGTCCGTATATATGGGATTGGCCTGGAGAAGAAGGTTAAGATTCCGGATGATGTGAATGTTATCTATATAGCCCCAAAATGCAATTTGTGCAATGTCCTTGAATTCAACAGAAAAAAGGCCATACGCAACATTATGCTGGGCTATTATGATGCCCTCAGAATTTTAAAGCCTCTGACAGGGAATGATTATTATATCGAATCGGCCAAGACAGAAAAGGACTATCTTAATTCACTGACAAATCTCAGTGAGGAGGAAATGAAGGAGCTTATTTATCTTGACAGGAGTGCTGAAAAATATACAGGCTCAATCCTGCGAAAATATCTTGAGGACATATATCCGCAGATGGCCGCCCAGTTCAAGCTGTCCAGGAACTGGAGGTATGGCGAGCTTTATTATGCCATTCTTGAGTATTGTGCCAGAAAACTTGGCTTAAGGAGATATCGAATATATACAGAGAAGGAATTTTGCCTTATGCTAAAGGGGCTTATACAGGAAAAGTATAAAAAGGCGGAAAAGAGCGACGGAATAATAGACTTGGCTTATTTGCTAATCAGGAATAATTATACTTGACAATTGATGAAAATTGGAATAATGTATAAATACACACATATATAGCATAAATATAAGCATATATGTGTTGTTTAATTTTACGGCAGGTGTTCAGATTGATTTAGTAAACTATGATGTCGCTTGTTCGGCAAAAGGGAGGAAGTATGAATTTAAAGGGAAGAAGCTTTTTAACTTTGAAAGATTATACACCGGCAGAGATTGAATATTTACTGGATCTTGCTGCTGACTTAAAGAGGAAAAAGAAACGGGGGATTTGCGGCAATAGCCTGAAGGGCAAAAATATAGCCCTGATTTTTGAGAAGCCGTCAACAAGAACTCGCTGCGCATTTACAGTTGCCTGTATAGATGAGGGAGGCCATCCCGAATATCTGAGCAAGGATGATATTCAGCTGGGACACAAGGAAAGCGTTGAGGATACAGCCCGTGTTCTTGGCCGTATGTTTGACGGTATAGAATTTCGCGGCTTTAAGCAGGAGACGGTGGAAAAGCTGGCCAAATACAGTGGGGTACCTGTTTGGAACGGGCTTACCGACAGCTATCATCCTACGCAAATACTGGCTGATTTCTTGACAATACGGGAGCAATTTGGTAAGCTTAAGGGACTTAAGCTGGTCTTTGTTGGTGACGGCCGTAATAACATAGCAAACAGCCTGATGATAGGCTGCTCAAAAATGGGTATAGATTATACCATTCTGGCGCCGACAGCTTTGTGGCCTGATAAGGAGCTGCAAAAGCAGTGTCAGGAATATGCAAAAGCTTCAGGCAGCAGTATCAGTATAACAGATTCTATAGATGCTATTTCCGGTGCAGATGTGTTATATACGGATGTATGGTGCTCAATGGGCGAGGAGGACCTTGCCGCCGAGCGAATAAAGCTTTTACGGCCATATCAGGTAAATGAAAGCCTGCTTGCCCGTACTGGAAAGGATAGCATATTGCTGCATTGTCTGCCTGCTGTCAAGGGTAATGAGGTGACAGAGGAAGTATTTGAGCGCTTTGCGGATGTTATATTTGACGAAGCTGAGAACCGTATGCATACAATTAAAGCTGTTATGGTGGCCACACTTGGCGATATTTAGCGGGAAGCCTGATGACAACAGTAACGCCGGCGAAAGGACAGTATTCATATAAAGGCAGGTAGGAGAAAGAATGGATCAGGAGAATGTGGTTTTATGTGCCAGCAGCGCTTATGAGAAGAAATTCTGGTTTAATGATGCTTTTGCAATTTTGCCCGAGCATATTAAAAAGGAACTGAAGATAATGTGTGTCTTATTTACCGAGGATATTGGCGGGATTTTAACTCTGGAGTTTGAAAGTAACGGCAGGCTTATCTTTAGGGTGGATGCTGATGAGGGTGATCTTCTGTATGATGATATAGGAAGCGTCTTAAAAATCAAGCAGCTGCAAAGGGAAAAACGCCAGCTTCTGGAGCAGCTAGAGCTGTTTTACAGAGTATTTTACCTTGAAATGGATGCAGCGGATGAGCCGGATGATGATTCAGAGGATGAATCTGAGTAATGCCTGTTAATATAAGAGAAATAGTGGAGGTATGATATGTTACTGGTTGTAGATGTTGGCAATACCAATATTACTCTGGGTGTTTTTGATAATGACGATTTGAAGGCCAGCTTCAGACTGACTACCAGCACTGCAAGAACGTCGGATGAATATGGCTTGATCCTGCGGGATCTTATAATTGCTAAGAATATTCCATTTGAATCCATAAAATCGGTGGTTATAGCATCTGTCGTTCCAAAGGTGATGCACTCACTGGTTTCAGGAATAATTAAATATTTCAATATAACTCCTTTGATTGTAGGAAGCGGAACAAAAACAGGTATAAAAATACCGGTGGCAAATCCCAAGGAGGTAGGGGCGGACAGAGTGGTAGACGCTGTAGCGGCATATGAGATATATGGCGGACCGGTGCTGGTAATTGATTTCGGTACCGCAATAACCTATGACCTGATCAGCGCCGACGGCTCCTTTATAGCGGCGGTAACAAGCCCCGGCTTGAGAATAGCTGCAAATGCATTGTGGACACAGACAGCCAAGCTTCCTGAGATAGAGATAGCAATGCCTGATACGATACTTCCCAAGGATACGGTGCCCAGTATGCAGGCAGGCCTGGTATTTGGCTGCATAGGACAGACCGAATATATCGTAAAGAGGATGCTTAAGGAAGCAGGTATTGATAAATGCAGGGTTATAGCAACAGGCGGCCTGGGCAAGATAATAGCTGATGCCACCGATATAATTGAGGTCTATGATCCTAATCTGACATTGAAGGGACTCAAGATTATACACGATAAAAACAGAAACAGATAGTAAAGGCATGGGTAATAAAATGAATTTACAGATAGGCAATGTAAAGCTTGATGGTAATATATTTCTTGGGCCAATGGCAGGAGTAACCGACCTGCCATTTCGTCTATTATGCAGAGGGAAGGGTGCGGCCCTTGTGTACACCGAAATGGTTAGCGCCAAAGGGCTCAGATACAATAATAAAAATACCGAAGGTCTTATGGAGATCCACGAGGATGAAAGGCCCACGGCCCTTCAGCTTTTCGGCTCGGATCCTGATATCATCAATGAAACGGCGCGAAAAATAGAGGAACGCAATTTTGACATTCTGGACATTAATATGGGCTGCCCTGTTCCGAAAGTGGTCAACAGCGGTGAAGGCTCCGCCTTAATGAAGAATCCCGGACTGATTGGTGAAATAGTAAGGAAGGTGTCGGCCGGATACAGCAAGCCGGTAACGGTCAAGATACGTAAGGGCTTTGATGACAGCTGCATTAATGCCGTAGAGGTAGCAAAAATTGCCGAGGATAATGGGGCAGCAGCTATAGCCGTACATGCCAGGACCAGGGATCAGTTTTACAGTGGCAAGGCTGACTGGGAC
>JAAZDK010000235.1 GCA_012512855.1 Clostridiales bacterium | reverse complement strand
TGGCTGAACCCTCTGTTTTCTGCACAAGACTTTCATCCTCCTGATTCCTGCCCGCAGCATAGCTTTTATTTAGCTCTACATCCCAGTTTATCTTTGATACATCTATACCCATGCTCATAGCCAGGCGGTTTTCCAGCTTCTTTCTTACCATCCTGTTAAGCTCCTGTGTAGCCCTGACCAGAATGTTAGGATCTGTTTCAATTAAAGTAAGAACAGCAAGGCTTGGAGTATAGTTGGCAATACTTGCTCCCTGTATGTTGGGTTCTATATATTTTGTCACATAAAGATATGCGCCCGTATAAAGAGCCGCATCCACAATGGCAGCCGACATTCTCAGCTGCTCCTCCTCATCAAGCCACAAGCGGCATGTGGCTGTTTCCGGTTCATAGCCTACCAATATCTTATTGGACAGGATTATATAGCTTTCGCCGTTAGGATAACAGATACGTATATCTACGGTGTCCTTCTCCACTATATTGGAATTGAAATTGATGACATTGTACTCCAGCTCTCTTAATTCCGGAGATACGTTAATGTCAGCCAGCATACTGGTCAGCAGCTGGGTTCCGGCAGGAATGTCTATTATAGCCATTTGTCCGATATCATCCTCTGTTATAAACAATCCCTCCGGCTGGGAAGAATAAGCTCTCGTCTTCTCCAGCTTGTTTTCCGTAATGTAATCACCGGCCCCGATATCGACAATAGCGACATAAACATCTCTCCGGTTGGCTTCCATATCCTGATATGCTTCATTTAGCAACAACTTGTATTCCTCCCTGATTTGCCCGGTCAAAACAGCAGTAGTAAGGATTGCCGCTCCACCAATTACACTAAGGCATATCAAGGAGACAATAATATATTGCTTTGTTGATCGTTTTATTTTTCTTCTTATCCTCATAAGCTTACCTTTCACTATCCCTACTGCTTTTTTGATTTCTAGATTATTTTTGCTTTACGCCTTATATATGTAAACAACAGAATAAGACCTGTCAGCAAAAGCAACAGATATATACAATAAATCATCAGACAAGCTTTATCGTTCCTTCTTTTATTCCTGCCTGTTCTCCTTTTTAAACGCCTTGGTTCAACTGATCCGCTGATATATATAAGACAGCTCATAAGAAAAACTCCGCTTCCAAGAAGCAAAAAGAATCTGACCAGAGTTAATTCAGACATGAAGCTCTTTCCCTGCTTCTGCATAAGTACGCAGCTTTTTTGATTATCATGTAAGCAGCCTTTTTTACTGCCTGCATAAATAAATAATTGTCACTTTCCCTGGAGCATGAGTAATTTCTTGAAAGAAACTCAACTATAGTCCCGTTTTTATAAGCATTTTCATAGGAGGTATTTTCAGGTATGATGGTAAGATCCTCCGACGGCAGCTCATACATTCCTGCTATCTTCCTGTAATTAAGCCTGCTGCCTGTTTCATAATTGCTTATTATAAATATTGCTTTGGGGATCACTGAAGAATAATTCAGAAAAAAATTTTCAAGAACGCTTTGTTTCTGGCACAGATTTACTACAATCAAATCTGCTTCCTCAAGAATTGCTTTGGTACTTAGAAGCTGACTGTTGACAGTATCTATAAAGCAAATGTCGGCACAGTCTTCTATAATTTCCAGCAGTGGCTGGATGCAGTAGCTAAGCTCATAATCGAATATTTCATTATGTATTACTCCTGACTGCGGTATATAATAAAGATGCTCGCTGATAATTTCTTTAAGGTAAGGCTTAAGCATATTATAATGCATATCACCCCGGTATATTTTTCTCACCAGCCCCTCAAGTCCTTTGCCGTCGTAATAATTGGCGCCGGCTTCATAAAGAATACATTCTCTGCTGCTGCCATAAAAGGCCTTCCCCAAATTGTTGCTGCTTAATCTGTTTTCCATAGTAATAATTGAATAGGGATAACGAATTACACTTGCAACACTAATGGCAGCAAGATTAGATGATACCCTGCATTCCTCCGGGCTGTTACTCCAAAATGCAATTTTCACAGATAAACCTCCTTAAATTAAAACAGGTAGTTGGAATAAAGAATTAGAAAACCATAAAGATATATTTTAGATATTAGAAATGCTTACCAGACACTAGATATAATAATCGAAAGATGTAAATTTGTAAATAATTTTCTGCATGGTATTTTTTATAAACTTTTATAATTTTATTGTTTATTTTTTACAAATAATTTCAATATAAAAGATATATAAAAGCCGAAAACGCTGCCTGTAATGCAAGTCTGCAGGTCTTCGGCTTTTCATCATGAATTATTCCTCATACTCAAATATCCTGATAGTTTCGATTACAACAGGTTCCTTGGGCACACCATTTTCCTCATCCAGCTTGGGTACTGCAGCTATGGCATCAAGAACATCATAGCCCTCATAAATCTGTCCGAATACCGTATGAAATCTGTACAGCCACGGAGTTCCGCCAATCTCTCCATAATACTTTTTGGCTTCTTCACTGAATTTGTAGCCATATCTAGATTCCAACTGACTCAAGATTCTTTCATCATAGGTATCGGTTGACTGAACCAGGAAAAACTGGCTTCCGTTTGAAGCAGGGCGGCCCGTGTTTGCCATACACAATGCTCCACGATAAGGCTGAAGATATGGAGAATATTCATCCTCAAAGCTCTTTCCCCATATACTTTCTCCTCCCCTGCCGGTTCCTGTGGGATCGCCTCCCTGAATCATAAAGTTATCAATAATCCGGTGAAAGGTAACACCATCATAATAGCCGTTTTTTGCATGGGTCACAAAGTTTTCCACAGCCTTTGGCGCAGCCTCTTCAAAAAAGTACACAAAAATTGAACCATAATCCTTCACTACAATCTCAGCTACGGTATCCCCGGCCTGTGGTCCTGCAAACTGGTCAATTGGCTTGTCATTTTTCCTTTTGCAGGCAGAAAATCCTGTTATAAAAAACGCAATGCCCAGAAGTATTAATATTGCTTTTCTCATAAGTAGTCTCCTTTATTGCATTGTATATCCATGTTTTTATTCCGGCCCAAATGCCTTCTGAGTTATTTTACCATGTCCCTGTTATTTTGCAATTATTATTTGCGAGCTTCTTTTGAAGCTCCAATTTACCTGCACAGTCTAAAGAACTGACATAAGTCATAAGCCGCTTCAGTACCCTACTTAACCTTAACCAGGACATATAACTGCCCGTTATAATTATCTGTAGGATCATAAGCATTAAAGCTGAAATAATTAATAATTAGCTTAATGCTGATCTTATCATTTTCTTCGACAAAGGTAACATCCTCAGTACTCTTTTCTGTAGACTCCTCTTCGTCAGCAAATCTTGCAAATATTTTATCAAATTCAAAATATGCAAGCTGCGTCTGCCCTTCCCGCAGGGATAAAAGCTGCTGATTATCGTTCCTGATCCAATCCAGTGAATAGCTTTTTCCGTTCTTATTAAATGAGGCGACCTCGCCGTTGGAATCATTATATATATCAACAACTGCCAAATAATCATATCCTGCAATGTCTATGCCATCACTATTTTGCCTGCCGATGTTGATATACTTATATGCTTTAACTTCGTCCTCATACATCTCAAAGCCAAAGATTTTGGAAAAATTGTAATGCTCACTATATTCAGACAACCAGCTTATATCCTTTACATAATTCGACCGATTCAAATAGCTGAAGGACGATCTGATAATTTCCTTGTCCTTATCCGGAATATTGCCATTTGCTATAATCCTGTCATCGGAAAGCATATTGTTTCTAATTAGGGCTTCCTTAAGTCGGCCTATCTGGTTGCTTTTGCTTAACGGGAAAGCCCCTATTCCGGGAAGCAATGATATTACAGACAATATAACAAGAACGGGGGCTATGAGACCATTTTTCTCTTTTGGCAATATGGAAAAAATAAATCCGGCAATCACCGAGAAAATTCCGAACAGGATTACATAGTACCTTCCATAGGTTATGCCATTTTGGCTAATCCTCATCAGGGAAGCAATCGTCTGGAAAAGGACAACTATTACAAGAAGCTTGGGAAAAACCGCCCGAAAGCTTCTGCTCCATGCATTATTGATTGTACTTGCCAGCAAATATACAAAAATAACGGTTATTGAATATGCCACCAGCATGGATTCCAAAAGATTGTCGGTCCAAAAGCTCCCTGTGATATTTATGAGGATATAAATAGCCAGTATCAGGGTAAATACGGCTGCCACAGGAATTATAATATATGAAATAAGGGTTTCCAAAAATTTGCCGCAGCTGATTAGCCTGTCTAGCTTCTCTTCTTCATCAGCTTTTATGCCTGAGATATTTTCAGCTTCAGTATTGCCGTCTCCTTTATTTGTATCGCCTGCTGTTGCATGCTTTCTTTGCCTGTCTGCCGGGAATACGGGCAAATACAGCAGGAAGCTGACAGGGGACAAAAATGCAAATATAATATTGGCTGCATGCAGAAATGCATCCGAATTGATATCAAACAAAAGCAGATTAACTGCACCCAATATAAATGCTACTCCAATAAATAAGACACCATTAAGAAACAATGCCATACAAAAGGCTTTGAATACCGCCAGAAAGCTTTGGTTAAAATTAATCCTGCCTTTAATTGAAGGAATCCAGATAAGCAATACGCTAAGGATAAAAGTAATAACAATTGATCTTACGCTTGTTTCAGCGTCCCAAACTGCATTTCTGATTAGCAGATAATATAAAAATGTCAGGAGCAAGGCTGCTGCCATAAATATATAGCGATAAAGCTTTTTGCTGAAAAAGTGTTCGTATAGCAGCTGGCATACAACGGAAAGCAACGAACCTATAGACAATGATATTGTCAGCATCAAGCACTCTTCAGTATCAAAAATATCCATTATTATTAATGAATTTGTTATCGTAACTGCAAGCAATAATATAACGGTAAGCGGAAAACGTTTCAGGGTATCGGCTACATTTCTCCATCTGCCGGCCAGGCTGACTATTTTCTTCATTCAAATCCCTCCTTTGAACAAGTATATATTAAAAGGTAATATAATACAATTCTATTATTTCTATATTTGACAAATACTATTATCATCATTTTTTCAGGCATGAAATTTAAATTTTTTTAATTACACAAACAATTAATAATTTTTATACTAAACAAGAAAAAACCTCTTTACAAATTCATAGAAATATGTCAAAATAAAAAAATTTCAGGAGGTAACTTAATATGGCATCAAAAAACCACCATACTATTGGCTATTTGCCAGACGAAAGACCGCCGTTTATTGAACTTATTCTTTTTGCATTGCAACAGATCGTTGTAATGTTCCCGGCAACCGTTCTAGTTGCTCTTATCACTCATTTCCATGTATCAACTACCATTTTTGCCAGCGGCTTGGCTACTCTTTGTTTCATTCTTATTACCGGCAGAAAGATTCCCCTTTATTATGGATCAAGCTTTTCTTACATTACAGCAATCGGTTCTATCGTTACTGCCGATATTGTCAGCAAAAACGATCCTGCACTTCTTAACAATGCAATTTCTGAAGCTCAATTCGGTATTATAATGTCAGGATTTGTTTCCATCGCAGCTGGTTTTATTGTAAAAAGTGTTGGTCAGGAAATTATCGACAAGATACTCCCTGCTACAGTTACAGGCAGCATAGCAATGATCATCGGTTTATCGCTTGCAGCCAATGCTCTTACCAATGCATCCGCTATTCCGGTTTTAGAGGATGCTAGCAAAGAACCCCTTGCTCAGAGCCTTGCCTGGGTGATCTCCATTATTACCCTTGTTTCAACAATTGCATATTCAGTATATCTGAAGGGCAAGCTCAGTCAGTTGCCTATTCTTTTTGGGCTTTTGACCGGATATGTGGCTGCATTGTGATAATCGGCTACATTACAGATATACCGTTTGTAAGCTTCCATAACACCGATCTTACCGGTATCTTCAATTTACCGAAATTCACACTGCCTAAGCCCAGCATGGCTGCTGTAGTTGCTATAATGCCTATAGCAATTGCCACCATACCGGAATCTACGGCACACATTTACCAGCTTGATATATATGTAAATGATTTGGCCAAGAAAATGAACTCCAGCAAGAAATATAATATTGCGGACAAGCTGGGTCTTAACCTGATAGGTGACGGTCTTGGCGACATTATCTCCGGCTTTATCGGAGGCCCCGCCGGAACAAACTACGGCGAAAACATCAGTACAATGGCTATAACCAAGGTCTTCTCCGTACCGGTACTGATTGCAGCAAGTATTATTACAATGATAATTGCCTGCTTTACTCCATTGGTTAATGCAGTATACTCAATACCCACCTGTGTTATTGGCGGCTTGTCTGTATATCTGTTTGGTGTAATAGCAGCACAAGGAATAACCATTATGATGGATCGTAAGGTTGATATGTTCAGCTCAAGAAATCTTGCTGTAATAGCAATAATACTTATCATCGGTCTGGGCGGTTCATTTGGATATTCGGATGGCATGATCCCCATGTTCGGTATGAAATTGCCCGCCCTGGCTACTGCTGCAGTAGCAGGAATATTGTTCAACCTGATACTTTCCATAGGAAAGAAAGAAAAAGCCGAATAAATTAGACAAAGAATAATAAGGATGATTTATTAATACAGGGATATAAGAGGCTATACACCAGACTCTTATATCCCTGGTTTTTTAAGCTCTTGTAGAATTAGATGGTGTAAAGTAATTAATCTCAGAATGCATGTATAAGGGAAAGATAAATTTAATAATATGCTCCAATAGCCCTGTAATTTTATCTTACAGACCATAATTTATTTTGCTTAGGATATATCTTTTCATCCTCTACCAAGTCACTTAGTGTATTTTATCTTCCTATATGATATGTATTGAATTTAGCTGTTAGTAATTTGCTGTATGTGCCATAGTTTAACCCAAATTATTTATACGTTGAGCCAAAAATAAGGCCACGCAGTGATACCATCGATATCCTGTGCGTGACCCTATATTTATTATAATATCTACTTAACCTTTATATAATATGGACTTACTATAATATATTATTACAATACAGCAAGGATTACAAAGTTCGCAATGAACAGGATAGTAGCCACCCAGAGTACCGGGCTGATTTCCTTAGCCTTGCCCTTAGCCAGCTTAACTAAGCAATAGAAGAAGAAGCCAAATGCAATACCGTATGAAATACTATAGAAGAATGCCATAAAGACGGATGCAAAGAATGCCGGTATTGCTTCCTCAATGTCCTTCCAGTCTATATCAACAAATGAAGCTGCCATAAGAACACCGACTGCAATTAATGCAGGAGCTGTTGCCTGAGCAGGAACTATGCTTACAAATGGAGCAAGGAAAATACTCAGTGCAAAGCAAATGGCTGTAACAACGCTGGTCAGACCGGTGCGGCCGCCTGCCTCTATTCCTGCTGCACTTTCAACATAGGTAGTAGTATTGGATGTACCGAATATTGCACCTATACTTGTAGCTATTGAATCTGCGAACAGAGCCTTGTCCATCTTGGACTTAAATCCTGTGCTTTCGCTTAATGCCCTCTCATCATTCTCATCAAAGATACCGCTTCTTCTGCCGGTTCCGATAAAGGTACCGATGGTATCAAATGTATCAGACAAACTGAAGGCAAATATGGTCATAAGAATTAAAGGCCACTTCTCAGGCATTTCAAAGAAGGATAAAAGGCCTTCTTTACCAAATGCAGCAAGGAAGGTTTCGCCAAGCTGATTGAAGGAATCAGCAAGACCTGTAGTTGCTCCTAATGCAGATAAATCAACTACATTCATAAATACACCTATAATTGTTGTTACAATAATGCTGATAAAAATAGCACCCTTAACCCTCAGAACCAGCAATAAAAAGGTTAGTATAATACCAATCATGGAAAGTATTACACCGGCAGTGTTAAATTTAACCAATTCCGGTACTATACTGCTGTCTGCAACTATTGTTCCTCCTAAATCCTGATAAGTTCCGGGATCAGCGGTAAATTTCAATAATCCTGCGTTCTTTACACCTATATAGGCAATGAATAAGCCGATACCTCCACCGATTGCATTTTTCAGGCTGTCAGGAATTGATTTAATAAGCAGCTTTCTAATCTTGGTTACGGTAATAATAATGTTAATAACACCGCACAGGAAAACCATAGCCAGGGCCTGCTGCCAGCTAAATCCCAGCGTAAAGCAAACAGTAAATGTGAAGAATGCGTTCAGACCCATACCCGGAGCCTGTGCATAAGGTACGTTGGCGAATAAGCCCATAACCAATGTACCGGCAATAGAAGCAAAGATGGTAGCCAAAAATACAGCTCCCTTAGGCATGCCGGTTAAGCTTAGCATGTCCGGGTTGACAAAAATGATATAGGCCATAGCAAAAAATGTTGTCAAACCGGCAATAATTTCTGTCGTTAAGTTTGTTCCGTTCTCCTTCAGCTTAAAAAACTTATTCATATGAACTCTCCTTTATTATTTTATAATAGAGATAACCATAAAGATTATCCTTAATATACGCTACTTGCATTATCACTCCCCAGCAAGCATAACATTAAGTCACTTTATCATAAGCAGGCCACTCCGTCCTGATGGTTGCCCCACCTCATCCTGATGGCTGCTCCACCCCGTTCTGATGGCAGCTCCACTCTGTCCTGATGACTGCTTATACTTCTGGACCGACGCTTACAAGCTTGTCCCATATGTGAAGTACAATTTCATATCCGGCAATTAATTAGAGGCTCCCCAATAAAG
>JAAZDK010000234.1 GCA_012512855.1 Clostridiales bacterium | reverse complement strand
TCCCATGTGGTATAGCCTCTGGCCTCAAAGGTCGCCCGCAAACCTCCGGAGGGAAATGATGATGCATCCGGCTCTCCCTTGATAAGCTCCTTTCCGGAAAACTCCATGATAGCCTTTCCGCTTGGGGTGGGGCTAATGAAGGAGTCATGCTTTTCAGCAGTAACTCCGGTCAGGGGCTGGAACCAGTGGGAATAATGGGTGGCTCCCCGCTCAATCGCCCAGGCTTTCATCGCATTGGCAACAACCTCGGCTACGGCAGGATCAAGATCCTCTCCATTCTCAATTGTCTTTTTTAAAGCCTCATAGGTTTTCTTGGGCAATCTCTCCATCATGATGGAATCATTAAATACATCTATACCAAAAAGCTCCGATAATTTCTCAGACATTAATAAATCCTCCCCAGTCCTCACTATTCAAGATACCATTCGTCCTTCAGCGGCTCATCCTCAGAGCTCTCGCTTTTTGGAGTATACTTTTTCAGGACAGGCTCCATTAAAAATGAGCTCAAAAAGGTTCCTGCAGCCGGTACAAGGAAAAGCAGCAGCAGGTTAAATACTACTCCCACTACAGACACTGCCATAATCAGGAGCATGCCCAAGGTATGAAGAGGATGTCTTACACACAAATAAATCGATAATTTATACAGCTGCTTTATGCTCAGCTCAAATCTTGACAGCACCGGATATACATAAAGGGAAAAGCATGTCAGAATAATAAGCAGGGCCAGATAAATCCCCATAAATACCGAGGACCCGGTGCTTGCCTCTGTTGATGTATAGGTTACATAAATATCAAAGGCCAGCACCAGAAATAAAAGTGTTGTGATAACACCTATAATGGCGCCCTTTTTGAAGTTAAGCTTAAATGACTTAAAAAATTCCCTGAACAGATATCCTCGTTCTCTGCGTATTACCTTAACCGTAGCATAATAAAGGGCGGTATTGGCTGGACCGATTGTAATTATCGGTATACACATAAAAAACCATACCGTGCTTAAAAATATCAGATCACACAGCTTTGACAGAAAAATAAAAAAGGGACTTTCAGAACTAAAGATATTACCCATAACTCAACTCCTAAGAATATTTTTAATTCATTCTACCATACTTGTCCTTTTTTCAAAAGTGAAATAATTATAAATCAGGACAATTTATGGATAAATAAGCCGCTTCTCAGCTTAGGCTCAAACCAGGTGGATTTGGGAGGCATAAGCAGGCCCGCATCGGAAACTGCAAACAGCTCCTCGATTGATGTGGGATACATGGAGAAGGCCACCTTCATATCCTGATTTACCCTGCGTTCCAGCTCGGCAAGTCCCCGTATTCCTCCAATAAAATCTATTCGCTTGTCGGTTCTGGGATCAAGTATTCCAAGAACAGGTCCCAGCAAATTATTTTGCAGAATCGATACATCAAGTAATGCCACAGGATCCCTGTCATCTATTATTGAAGCCTTAGCCTCCAGCCGATACCATTTGCCGCCAAGATACATGCCAAAGCAGGCCTTTTTGTCGGGTGCATAGGGCTGGCTGCCGATTAGCGTGACATCAAAGCTTTTTTCAATCTCCCTCAAAAACTCTTCCTCGGTTAAACCGTTAAGATCCTTTACAACACGGTTATAAGGCATAATCAGAAGCTGATCATGAGGAAACAAAACCGCCAGGAAATAGTTGAACTCCTCTGAGCCGCTATAGCCCGGATTATCCTTCCTTCTCATCAGGCCCACCTTGACTGCGGAGGCGGCACGATGATGCCCGTCAGCTATATATATGCTGTCGATATCCTCAAATGCCTTTTTAATTTCCTGTATAATATCCTTCCTGTCAATCCTCCATACAATGTGCCTGATACCGTCCGGCGATCTAAAGCTGTAGATTGGTGCCCCCTTCATAGCCTCTGCCGTTGCATCATTAATATGCTTGTTGGCCCTGTATGTAAGAAAAATAGGTCCGGTATTGGCATTGCAGGCATCCACATGCTTTATTCTGTCTATTTCCTTGTCCTCCCTGGTGTTCTCATGCTTCTTAATGACATTGTTCAGGTAATCATCTATAGAGGCGCATGCCACCAGGCCAATCTGCGACCTCTCTCCCATTACCAGCTCATATATATAATAGCATTCCTCATTATCCTCAATAAATGTGCCATCATCGATCATCTGCTGAAGAAGCTCATTTGCCTTGCGATACACCACAGGATCATAGGTATCAACACTGTCGTCAAAGCCGGTCTCCGCCCTGTCAATCCGTAAAAAGGACAAGGGCTCTCTTTCTACCTCCTTTTTTGCCTCCTGCCTGTTATATACATCATAGGGCAGGGCCGCCACCCTGTGGGCCAGTCTTGTTTCCGGTCTGATACATTTAAAGGGCTTAACTTGCGCCATTGCAATTCTCCTATCTGTTAATAAAAATTTATTACTAAAAATTTATTACTTAGTTATACAGAAAATTTGTGGAATTTTGCGCCAAGATATCTTATCGTATCAGGATGTAGATGCTAAATCCTGACACAGGCACGAGAGCTTTTTAACCTGCGCAAAATGCCTGTATCCTTTCATACGATAAAAAAATACTACAGAAGCTTATTCTGTGCAATAGTAAAAAGGAATATTTAAAATTAGAATATTTAATAAATGGGACATAGGTTATTTATAAACAGATACCTATGTCCCTTCCCCTAATCTTGCAAGTAATTTTTCAATCTATTTTATTTAATAATTCTTACTTTTAATACACCATTTATGGCTGCCAGCTTATCGGCCATATCCTGGTTGTTCTTCGCTTCAACGTCCAAAACAGTATAAGCATAATCACCCTTGCTTCTGTTAACCATGTCGGAAATGTTGATATTCATAGCGGAGAACGTACCGGTAAACTGTGTAAGCATGTTGGGTATGTTCCTGTGACAGATTGCTATTCGGCCTGCTGTCTGGCAAACGCCGGCATCGCAGTTGGGGTAGTTGACACTGTTTCTGATGGTGCCGTTTTCTATATAATCCCTCAGCTGCTTTACAGCCATAACTGCACAGTTGTCTTCGGATTCCTCTGTGGAGGCTCCCAGATGAGGTATAGCTATGACATTCTCCATCTTTGCGGTCTTGTCGTTCGGGAAATCTGTCACATATTTAGCCACCTTGCCAGATTTAAGAGCCTCTGCCATATCATCATCATTTACCAGCGAATCCCTTGCGAAGTTAAGGATTATAACCCCGTCCTTCATCTTGGATATTGCTTCTGCATTAATCATTCCCTTTGTATTCTTATCAGGATCATCACTTTCAACAAGAGGTGTATGTACAGTAATATAATCGCATTCCCTGAAAATCTCATCCCTGGTCTTCACATGGACGACATCACGGGACAGATTCCATGCATTGTCAACAGATATGAAGGGATCCTGGCCATATACCTTCATGCCCAGTCTGTTGGCTGCATTTGCCACCAGCACGCCTATTGCTCCGAGACCGATTACGCCCAGCTTCTTGCCCTGGATCTCCTTGCCGGCGAACTTGCCCTTGCCCTTTTCAACCAGCTTGGCAACGCCTGCTTCATTCCTGATGGACTGAACCCAGTTGATTCCGCCCACAATATCACGGGATGCAAGAAGCAGACCTGCGATAACCAGCTCCTTAACACCGTTTGCATTGGCACCGGGAGTGTTAAATACAACTATACCCTGCTCGGCGCATTTATCAAGAGGAATGTTGTTAACGCCGGCACCGGCTCTTGCGATTGCCTTAAGCTTAGGGTCAAATTCCAACTCATGCATGCTTGCACTTCTGACAAGAACGACATCCGCGTCCTTCAGATCGTCGGTCTTCACATATTCATCGCTAAAAATATTCAATCCTATATCAGCAATAGGATTAAGGCATGTATACTTATATTTCATACTGCATCTCCTTTCACCAACTGTAATATGCCGCTTTGCTCAGCCGTACGCTTTTCTGTCTGTCAAATACATAGCCGCCAGGTGCAATATAGACACATCATCATTGATGTGTCTTATATTGGAGCCCCCTTGCTTGCTGTTTAATTCTATCTTATTTTAAATTCTCCCGTTCGAATTTCTCCATGAATTCAACAAGCCTTTCGACACCCTCGATTGGCATAGCATTGTATATGGAAGCCCTCATACCGCCAACAGTCCTGTGGCCCTTGAGGTTTTCGAAGCCTGCTGCCTTGGCCTCCTTGACAAATTTGGCATCCAGCTCCTCACTGCCTGTTACAAAGGGTACATTCATCAGGGAACGATCCTCTTTTACAACTGTACCGCGGAAAAGCTTGCTGTTATCAAGGAAATCATACAAAATCTTTGCCTTTTTCTCATTATGGGCCTTCATAGCCTCCAGGCCGCCCACATTCTTGATCCATTTGAATACCTTGCCGCAAATATATATACCGTAACATGGAGGAGTATTGTATAGGGATTTGTTCTCTGCATGAATCTTATATTTCATCATTGTAGGAGTTCCGGGAAGAGTTTCCTCCGGAATCAGGTCTTCACGGATAATTGCTATAACAACACCGGCCGGTCCGACATTCTTCTGTGCTCCGGCAAAAAGCAGACCATACTTTGTTACATCTATAGGCTCTGAAAGGAAGCAGCTTGATACATCAGCTACCAGTGTCTTGCCCTTGGTATTAGGCAGCTTCTTGAACTTGGTTCCATAAATAGTATTGTTCTCGCATATGTAAACATAATCAGCATTCTCGGAAATCGGAAGATCGGAGCAATCCGGAATATAGGAGAATGTCTTGTCTGCGCTTGAAGCAATAGCATTGGCTGTTCCGTAGAGCTTTGCTTCCTCATATGCCTTCTTTGCCCACTGTCCTGTAATAATATAATCTGCCACCCTGTTCTTCATCAGATTCACAGGAACCATGGCAAACTGCAGAGATGCTCCGCCCTGCAGGAAAAGCACTTTATAATTATCGGGAATGTTTACTAATTCTCTCAGATCCTTTTCTGCTTCCTGAATAATCTCTTCATACACCTTGGATCTGTGACTCATCTCCATTACGGACATTCCGCTGCCCTTATAGTCAAGCATTTCTTCTGCTGCTTCTTTTAATACCTCTTCCGGCAGCACAGCCGGCCCTGCACTAAAATTATAAATTCTTCCCACGATTCGTCCTCCTTATTAACAATGCTTTATTTATGCAAAATATTGTACATAACTTTAGCATGGTAAAGTTAAGTCTCATTATAAAACTATGTTATTTTTTTGTCAATATCCACAGGTTAAAAATCTGAATTTAATTTATAATTTATGATATTTTACAATAATTATTTCACAATAATGCCAGAAAGTAAAGCTACTGCTGCAAAATGCCACGCAATCAGCCCTGTTTTGGCTAAGCTTTGCGTGGCATCAGTATTATTTCTTTGCCAGGTCTTCTTCAGAAAATACCTCCTGAATGGCTGCGCCTGGAGCCACCATCGGCCATACCTTGTCATCACAGTCAATTACGCAATCAATCAATACCGGAGCCTTAAGGCTGATGGCTTCCTTCAAAACCGGCTCAACCTCTTCCTTTTTTGTAATGCGGTAAGCCTTTGCCCCCATGGCTTCAGCCAGCTTCACAAAATCAACCTTGTCGTTCAGATTGGTATATGAATATCTCTTTTCATAGAACAGAGTCTGCCACTGTCGTACCATTCCCAATACATGGTTGTTCAGCACAAGCTCGATAATCGGTATGTCATAGCGTGTAGCTGTGGCTATTTCATTCATATTCATTCTTAAGCAGCCGTCGCCTGCTATATTGATAACCGTCTTGTCAGGTCTTCCTATCTTGGCTCCGATACTTGCGCCAAGGCCGTATCCCATAGTTCCAAGCCCGCCTGAGGTAAGGAGGGTTCTGGGCTGCTTGTATTTATAGTATTGCGCCGACCACATCTGATGCTGTCCTACCTCGGTGGTTATAATTGCATCTCCGCCGGTAATCTCATAGATCTTTTCTATAATGTAGGGTCCGGTAAGCGCATCCTTATTATATTTTAATGGATATTTTTCCTTCAGTGCGATTATATGTTCAAGCCACTCACTATGCTTCTGCTGTTCAAGTCGGCTGTTAAGTATTGTCAGAACCTCCCTGATGTCACCTATGATACTGCAGTTTACCGATACATTCTTGTTAACCTCGGCAGGATCAATATCAATATGGATGATTTTTGCGTTGCTGGCAAACCTCTTGGCATTGCCGGTAACCCTGTCGGAGAATCTGGCTCCGATGGCTATAAGCAAATCACATTCGGTAACACCCAGATTGGAGGCCTTTGTTCCATGCATTCCCAGCATGCCGGTGTATCTTATATCCGTACCGTCAAAGGCTCCCTTGCCCATCAGGCTGTCGCAAACAGGAGCATCTATTGTATCAACAAAGGCTTTCAGCTCCTTATGAGCTCCTGAAATAACTGCACCACCACCAACAAATACAAAGGGCTTTTGGGCTTTATTGATAAGTTCAATAGCCTGATTGATATCCTCCTCGGAGATAGTGTCCGTCTTTCTTTCTATGGGCTCGATTTTAGCAGGTGTAAACTCTGTCTTGGCTGCAGTAACGTCCTTGGTTATATCAACAAGCACAGGGCCCGGTCTTCCTGAGGCCGCAATACGGAAGGCCTTGCGGATTGTATCTGCCAGCCTGGTTACATCCTTTACGATATAGTTATGCTTTGTAATAGGCATTGTTATGCCTGCTATATCCACCTCCTGAAAGCTGTCCCTGCCCAAAAGGTTCACACCTACATTAGCGGTAATCGCAACTATGGGCACGCTGTCCATATATGCGGTTGCAATTCCTGTAACAAGATTTGTGCTGCCCGGGCCGGAAGTGGCCATACATACTCCTACCTTACCGGTGGCTCTGGCATAGCCGTCGGCGGCATGGGCCGCTCCCTGCTCATGGGATGTGAGTATATGTCTTATTTCATTGCTGTGCTTGTATAATTCATCATATATATTCAGGATACTGCCGCCGGGATAACCGAATACGGTATCAACGCCCTGCTCCTTCAAACACTCTATAACTATCTGTGCACCTGTCAATTCCATAATATTCCCTCCAAATCCCTGCTTTAATATGCTGCCTAGTTCTTCCTGTCAGGAACCTCTAGGATGGCTCCTCTGTTTCCACCTGTCACCATTGCCACGTATCTGCTGAGATAGCCTGTAGTGATCTTTGGCTGGCGCGGCTTCCAGTTCGCTCTTCTTCTGGCCAGCTCCTCATCAGATACGACAAAATTAAGGGAATTATTTTCAATATCTATCTGAATTATGTCTCCTTCCTCAACCAGGGCTATATTACCTCCCACAGCAGCTTCCGGTGATACATGACCTATGCAGGCGCCTCTGGTGGCACCTGAGAAGCGACCATCCGTAATAAGGGCAACACTGGAGCCAAGCCCCATGCCCATAATTGCACTGGTGGGATTAAGCATCTCTCTCATGCCGGGTCCGCCCTTCGGCCCCTCATATCTGATAACTATAACATCACCGGGCTTAATTTTTCCGCCCTTAATGGCGACAATTGCATCCTCCTCACTATCAAACACTCTGGCAGGCCCTTCATGCTTAAGCATCTGTTGAGCAACGGCAGAACGCTTTACAACAGCCGTATCAGGTGCAAGATTGCCCTTGAGAACGGCTATACCTCCGGTCTGGCTGTAAGGATTGTCAATCGGCCTGATAACCTCAGGATTGCGATTTACGCAGCCGGCTATATTCTCTCCTACAGTTTTACCGGTAGCCGTAATCAGATCAAGATTAAGAAGCCCCTTCTTGCTTAGCTCGTTCATTACAGCATATACGCCGCCTGCTTCATTCAGATCCTCAATATATGTATGACCTGCTGGAGCCAGGTGGCAAAGGTTAGGGGTTCTTGCACTGATTTCATTTGCAATATCTATATTTAGCTCGATACCTGCCTCATGGGCAATAGCCGGCAGATGCAGCATCGTATTGGTTGAGCAGCCCAGCGCCATGTCTACCGTCAGGGCATTTACGAATGCCTCCTTCGTTAATATATCCCTTGGCCTGATGTCCTTTTCAAGAAGCTCCATAATCTTCATACCTGCCAGCTTGGCAAGCTTAATTCTTTCGGAATATACTGCGGGTATTGTACCATTGCCCTTAAGGGCCATACCTATTGCCTCAGTCAGACAGTTCATAGAATTGGCTGTATACATTCCCGAACAGGAGCCGCAGGTGGGGCAGGCCTTGTTCTCATATTCCTCGACCTCCTCATCGGTCATTTTGCCTGCAGCATGGGCACCGACAGCCTCAAACATGGAGGACAGACTGGTTTTCTGACCCTTGACACAGCCGGCCAGCATCGGTCCACCGCTGACAAATATGGTCGGTATATTCAGTCTGGCTGCAGCCATAAGAAGCCCCGGAACATTCTTGTCGCAGTTTGGCACCATAACCAATGCATCAAACTGATGGGCCAAAGCCATAGCTTCGGTGGAATCAGCGATTAAGTCTCTTGTCACCAAAGAATACTTCATTCCCTGATGCCCCATTGCAATTCCGTCACAAACGGCTATAGCAGGAAAAACGAAGGGTGTTCCGCCGGCCATTGCGACACCCAGCTTGACTGCATCCACGATTTTATCAATATTCATATGTCCCGGGACAATTTCATTATATGAGCTGACTATACCAACCAGAGGTCTGTCAAGCTCCTCCCTGGTAACTCCCAGAGCGTTAAACAATGCCCTGTGAGGTGCATGATCAATTCCTTTTTTAACTGAATCACTTCTCATACTATACCTCCATTAATGCCGCCATGAGGCAGGTTTACTGGTTCGCATTTGTCGCTTTAAAATAGTAAAGTATATAATAATGTATTTTCTTAGAAAAATCAATGTCATTTTAAAATTTTTGTTGATTTTATTCCTAAATAACTAATAAATATTCAAAATCTTCATTTCGGTACATAAGACTCTCCAATAACAGGCACCCCTTCCATAAACAGGCATGTATAATTCCCTAATATAGCACAAAAATACAAGCAAAGCCATTTTGATGCAATTAAGGATTGCTAATCTTATTTATTCATGTTAAGATTTTTTTGATAGTTAATTTTCATTATAATTTCATCATATACCAGATTCACTTTGATCCTATTTATATCGGTACATTGTGAATATTCTGAATTCTGATTATATAGCTATGCAAATTCACTAAAATACTTATACCAGCTTATATTTATTTAGGAGGCTAAAATATGTCTTTACCTGAATTCCTAAATCAGCTGACCACAAATCCCCCTTTGCTAATTACAGTTTTATTGGTTCTGGGTGTTATTCTGGTAAATGGCTGGACGGACGCACCCAATGCTATAGCCACCTGTGTTTCAACTAGGTCCATCAAGCCCAGAAGCGCGGTTATTATGGCTGCTATCTTCAACTTTCTGGGCGTTTTGGTAATGACCATGTTTAACAAGGCTGTAGCCTATACCATTTATAAAATGGTAGACTTCGGAAGCAATTATGAAAATGCTCTGATTGCCCTGTGCGCAGCTCTCTTCGCAATAGTTGTATGGGCAACCGCCGCCTGGGCCTTTGGTATTCCCACCAGCGAGTCCCATGCCCTGATAGCAGGCGTTACAGGGGCGGCTATATCATTGCAGGGGGGAAAAGGTATCAATGGAGGTGAATGGATAAAGGTCATATATGGTCTTGTATTGTCCTCCGTCATAGGCTTTGTGCTTGGTTTTTGCGTAACCAGACTGACAGCCTTCATATGCAGACCGATGGATCGCCGCAAGACCAACAAGGTATTTCGCTATCTGCAGATTTTGGGTGGTGCGGCAATGGCCTTCATGCACGGAGCCCAGGACGGTCAGAAGTTCATGGGAGTATTCCTGCTGGGAGTATTCCTTGCACGTGGTCAGGGAAATGTAACAGAATTTGATATTCCCATCTGGCTGATGATATTGTGTTCTGTTGTTATGGCTCTGGGCACATCAATCGGAGGATATAAGATTATCAAAACAGTAGGTATGGGGATGGTAAAGCTTAGTCCATACGAGGGCTTCTCTGCAGATACAGCAGCAACCATAAGTCTGTTTGCTGCCTCAGCCCTGGGTATTCCTGTAAGCACCACACATACCAAAACCACCTCAATCATGGGCGTAGGTGCTTCCAAAAGAATATCGAATGTAAATTGGGGAATAGTTAAGGAAATGGTCGCTGCCTGGATACTGACCTTTCCCGGCTGCGGTTTGCTTGGCTACATAATGGCCTCGATATTTAATAAAATATTTTAATATATGATAATTAAGGAAGGGAAACTTATTACTATGGCTAAAAAGACAAGTTTTAATTATTTTGATGCTCTTGCAAATCTCACAGACTTCTCCTATGAACTTGCAGTATTGCTGAACACTTACTTAGGCAAATTCGATCCGGCCACGATTTCAGAAAAGGTAAAGGCTGCTCATGTAATTGAACATAAAGCGGATATTGCCAAGCATGATATCATGAACAGACTTGTCAAGGAATTTCTTCCACCCATTGAACGTGAGGATATTACCACCCTGGCCCAGGAAATAGATGATGTAACCGATTCAATAGAGGATGTACTGATATATCTGGATATGTTTGCTATCAAGAAAATACGTCCTGAGGCTCTGAAATTTACCGAGCTGCTTGTAAACTGCTGCAAGGCAATGGATCAGATGCTGGATGAATTCAAGAACTTCAAGAATTCAAAGAAGCTGCACGATTTTGTAATTGAGATAAATCATCTTGAGGAGACAGGCGATGCCTTGTATGTTGATTCAATGCGTAATCTTTACCTGGGCACCAAGGATCCTGTTGAACTGATGTGCTGGACCGAAATATTCCACAGGCTTGAAAAATGTGCCGATAGCTGCGAGGATGTCGCCAATACGGTAGAAAGTATTGTAATGAAAAATTCATAACGGGTCAAGGGTATTTACTGACCTTCCCCAGCGTGGGCTTGATGAAAGGCATGATATATATGAATTTAGAAAAACAGAAGGCATTTATAGTACATGTACTCTATTATACAATATTACTAGCTCTTGTTTACATTGTAATTAAATACATTCTTCCATTGCTGATGCCCTTTGTGATTGGTGCGATATTAGCCATCTCCTTCAGGCGTCTGATTGACATGATAAAGGCTAAAACACGCATCAAGCGCGCCTTTGTCGCCATCTTTATCCTGCTTGTATTTTATGGTATAATAGGCTTTTTTGTATTTTTGATAGGCTTTAAAATAGTTAATTCAATTGGCGATTTGTTCAGCAGGCTTCCGTCGCTATATAAGGATTCTTTGCTGCCTGCCCTGCAGGAATCAGTGGATCAGATAAAAAACCATTTCCCGGGTCTGGAAGAGCCTCTTGACGATTTTATGAACAATATCAGCAAATCAATCATCAGCTTCCTGACAAATGCCTCATCCACCATCGCCCTTACGATTACAGGCATTGCAGGCCAGCTTCCGTCCATACTGATTAAATTGATTTTTACAATTGTATCATCCTTCTTCTTTACAATTGACTATTATAAAATAGCAGATTTTCTCTCCAGGCAGCTTAGCGGGGAGCGCTATGAGATGCTGCTTAAGCTGAAAAACAAGACCTTCGGTACAATCGGCAGATTCCTGCGGGCTTACGGGGCAATAATTATTATAACCTGTATTGAATTGTCCCTTGGCTTCAGGATAATAGGAATTGGCCATCCCCTGCTTATAGGCTTTCTGGTGGCTGTTATTGATATTATGCCTATTCTCGGAACCGGTGCGGTTCTGCTTCCCTGGTCGGCTATAGGTTTTATAACCGGTGATATAAAAATAGGCTTAGGAATGCTGATTCTTTATATAATTATTACCGCAGTCCGGCAAACCATTGAGCCCAAGATAGTAGGTCAGCAAATTGGCCTGCATCCAATCGTAACCCTGCTTCTAATGTTCATCGGAGCCCAGCTGATGGGTGTGCTGGGACTTCTGCTGCTGCCTGTGCTGGCAACCCTGCTGCTGCAGCTTAATTCGGACGGGACAATTAGTATATTAAAAAAATAGGACTATAATAAATGCAGGCATATAGTCAGAAGCTAATGCCTGCATTTTATACGGACGAAATATTCTGCTATTACCAATTGATTAATAGGTTTTGTCCTTTGGCTCAAAGGTTGCACAGTCGGTTTCATTTGAGCTGGATGCATTTCTGGGCTCAACCTGGATCTTTTCTGCCGCGCAATGATCACCGCTCATATAATATTCGCATGTATTAACAACACATTTTATACCTTCATTGGGTTTATCCATTTTTCTGATAGCCATAATTACCTCCATCCGCATATAAGTGTTTTTGATTTTAACATTAATATTATTTGTTGCGGATGAAGGAATAATTCATTTCAGAGATATAAAGCAGATATTGCCAGCTTTCTAATATTTTTCTATTTTTATAATTTTTATTTTTATATGTTATTTAGATTATCCCGGAAATTGTTCCAGAATACCGGAGGCCATCATATCCGCCATCTCAAGTACCTGAGCCTCCATATTATCCGCCTGTGCTATCGCATCCTCATTATTGCCTTCTATCCAGCTGGTCACAAAGGCGGTTAAAATATCAAGATGCTCATTCAGCATAGCTTCCCAGTCCTCTTCAGACCAGTTGGGGTTTATTTCAGCAAAGAAGGCTGCCATATTGTCAGCATTCTGTCGCCATCTGGCATCTGCCTCAGCCAGTGTGTTGTTGTCTCCTGCCGCTGCAGCCTGCACCACTTCTGCTGCTATGGTAAGGTGGGCAGTCAGCAGCTCCTGAAGCCTTCTAGCGTCCTCATCGCCATAAAAAGGTGCAAATGCATTGGCAAAATCCTCAGGGTTGCGCAGAAGTCTTTGCAGTATCTGATCAGCCTGGGGCAGCTCCTGAATAATGCCTATTACAGCCAATGTAGTCCAGTGATAATGCTCTTCCCAAAGCATGCGAAAATAATTGAACAGATCCATCATTCCCTGATCTGCCATACTATCGACGCCAAAATCGTTAAAATCATTATTCATTCTTCCATCGTACGGTGGATAATACTGATATCCGGGCCTTATGTTTATTACCTGACCTATCATAAGATTTCTCGGATCTATCCCCGGATTAATGCGCATTATATCATCTACAGTTGTATTGAAGACCTGAGCCAGCATCCAGATAGTATCATAAGGCCTTATCGTATAACGTATTGTTCCATTCATAGCATTTACCATCGCCTATTAGAAGTTCTATATCAGATTATGAAGAAGGGATGGAAAATGTTCCATCCCTTTTGCATAGTCATAACATATATAATCATTTGCTGTTGATATAATTGATTAAGCCGCCTGCCATAATAATCTGCTGCATAAACTCCGGAAAGGCCTGACCCTTGTACTGGCTGTTCTTTGTCCTGTTATAAATGATACCTGTGTCAAAATCCACCTCCACAAGGTCACCGGCTTCTATTTCCTTTGCCGCCTGCGGGCACTCTATAATCGGAAGACCGATATTTATAGCGTTGCGGTAAAAAATTCTGGCAAAGGTTTCGGCTATAACACAGCTGATTCCGGATGCCTTAATAGCTATCGGTGCATGCTCTCTGGAGGAGCCGCAGCCAAAATTTTTGCTGGCGACAATTATGTCACCAGGCTTAACCCTGTTTACGAAGTCCTTGTCTATATCAATCATGCATTTGCTTGCCAGCTCCCTGGGGTCCGATGTATTCAGATAACGTGCAGGAATTATTACATCTGTATCTACATTATCACCATATTTGTGTACTGTTCCTATAGCCTTCATATATAACCTCCATTTTCCATTTTTTCCCATGCTGCCTGTACTACCTTTATAGGTTCGCAGCAATACTGCTTCCTTTGTACCATATCCAAAATCAGCTTGCTGCTACAGGCTTTGCGCACTATAATTTACAGGCCCAGCTCTGCAGGGCCGGATATTTTGCCGGTTACTGCAGATGCGGCAGCTACCGCCGGACTGGCAAGATAAATCTCGGACTCAACATGTCCCATACGGCCTACAAAGTTTCTGTTGGTGGTGGCAACGGCCCGCTCACCTGCCGCCAGTATTCCCATATGTCCGCCAAGGCAGGGTCCGCAGGTTGGTGTGCTGACTACTGCTCCGGCCTTGATAAAGGTGGCAATCAGCCCCTCCTCCAAAGCCTGCAAATAAATCTTTTGTGTAGCGGGGAAGATAATGCAGCGCACTCCCTTGGCCACATGTCTGCCCTCCAGCACCTTGGCCGCAATTCTTAAATCATTTATACGTCCATTGGTGCAGGAGCCTATAACCACCTGATCTATTTTAATATCATCTATTTCATCAATAGTATGGGTGTTTTCGGGCAAATGAGGAAATGCAACCGTGGCTTTAATCTCCGACAGGTCTATGATATAGGTCTCATCATACTCGGCGTCCTCATCAGCCTCATATATCTTGTATTCCCTTACAGAATGCTCCTTCATATATTCGATTGTAAGCTCATCAACAGGGAAAATTCCGTTCTTTGCTCCAGCCTCTATAGCCATGTTGGCAATGGTAAAGCGGTCATCCATGCAAAGATGCTTTATTCCCTCACCAACAAACTCCATGGATTTATACAGGGCTCCGTCCACCCCGATCCTGCCGATTATATGAAGGATTATATCCTTGCCGCTAACCCAGGGGCCGGGCTTGCCTACCAGCTCAAATTTAATTGCGCTGGGTACCTTGAACCAGCATTTGCCGGTGGCCATACCGGCTGCCATATCTGTACTGCCCACTCCTGTTGAAAAAGCTCCAAGGGCACCATATGTACAGGTATGGGAATCAGCACCTATAACAACATCACCAGCAACTACAAGCCCCTTTTCCGGCAGGAGGGCATGCTCTATTCCCATTTCACCTACCTCAAAGTAATTGCTTATCTCCTGATTGTATGCAAACTCACGGACACATTTGCAGTTTTCGGCCGATTTGATGTCCTTGTTTGGCGTAAAGTGATCAGGAACAAGCGCTATTTTATCCTTGTCAAATACCTTATTTATCTTCATCTTGCCCATTTCCTTGATGGCAACCGGGGCTGTTACATCATTGCCCAGCACAAGATCCAGATTTGCTTCAATAAGCTGACCGGCGCTAACACCAGGCAAACCGGCATGAGCAGCCAGGATCTTTTGTGTCATTGTCATTCCCATATCCAATTCCTCCTTTTATAACTATATTTGAAGCTTAAAGACCGACTAAATTCCTGGTAATTTATAATACCTCAACACAATGGCAAGCAACTTTATTCATTAACAGGAATAATTTTCACCACTGATAAAACGCATTTATCAACACATTTCATTTTTCAGCGGCACACTTTTTTCACCTATATGCCCATCACTCGCCGGAAATTTCCTTCACGATAAGATCACCCATCTGGCTGGTGCCTACCAGGGTCATATCCTCAGACATGATATCTATTGTTCTGTAGCTCTTTTTCAGTACCGCCTTGACCGCATTTTCAATGCAATCGGCCTCTGTGGCCAAATCAAAGGAATACCTCAGCATCATGGCGGCGGACAAAATAGTGGCTATAGGATTTGCCTTGTTCTGGCCGGCTATATCCGGAGCCGAACCGTGTATTGGCTCATAAAGTCCCAGCCTGCCCTCTCCGAGGCTGGCGCTGGCCAGCATTCCTATGGAGCCTGTTATCATGCTGGCTTCATCTGAAAGAATGTCACCGAACATATTCTCAGTCAGGATAACATCAAACTGGCCGGGATTTTTAACCAGCTGCATTGCACAGTTGTCCACCAGCATATCGGTCAGCTCCACCTCAGGATAATCTGCGCTGACCTCTTTTGTAACCTGTCGCCACAATCTTGAGGAATCAAGTACATTGGCCTTGTCTACGCTGCATACCTTCTTTCTTCTTTTCATGGCAATCTCAAAGGCGCATTTCGCTATCCTGCGTATCTCATTTTCGTCGTACACAAGTGTGTCGGTAGCCTTTCTTATGCCATCCACCTGCTCTGTCCTGCGGGGCCCAAAATAGATGCCGCCTGTCAGCTCCCTGACCACTACAAAATCAAAGCCATCGCCGACAAATTCCTGCTTCAATGGGCAGGCTCCCTTTAATTCATCAAAAAGAACAGCCGGTCTGATATTGGCAAACAGATTCAGGCCCTTTCTTATGGCCAGCAGGCCTACCTCAGGTCTGAGGTGAGGCGGCAGACTGTACCAGTTTGACTTGCCAACATCTCCACCTACAGCTCCCAAAAGTACGGAATCACTCTTTTTTGCAGCCTCCAGCGTTTCTTTAGTTAGCGGTTCACCAAATACATCTATGGATGCTCCACCCATTAGCAGCTCGGTATAGTTAAACCGATGACCATATTTTTCTCCAATCCGATCAAGCACCTTTCTTGCCTCAGCTATTATCTCCGGTCCTATCCCATCCCCCGGGATAACTGCAATATTAAATTCCATGCAAATAAACCCCCTTGTTCTTTACAGTTTATGTAGAATCTGTTATTGCTTATTGATATATTACCATGTGTTAAGGTATAATTAAAATACATATTAGTGATATCTATTATAATCTACAGGAATAATATTGGCTGGACAATTGTATGCATTATGCTATATAAATCCAGCGCATTACGAAAGCATGATGATTGTAAAGCCCGATACAAAAAATATACCTAAAGGTGCCTAATCCCGGCTGCTAATCGGTAAATGACCGCAAGCCGGGCCGGGCATATTATGGCTGCGTATTTCATATGGTTAAATGATAGTTAATGACATTTAGCCAACCGATCCGGCTGCCTGATAAGGCTGAACAGGCCGGATATGTAAAGCTAAATAATGATATAGAGCTTTAAATGATATAAATCTGAACTGATATAGAAATATATCAGGAAAATAATCGCCAGGAATAACATAATAAATGTCCAAGGAGAGTTGTTATATGGAGGATAATCTGGCCCTGTATCACATTTTTAACAGTGTAGCCCAGGCAGGCAATATATCCAAGGCCGCCAGGCAGCTTTACATCAGCCAGCCTGCTGTCAGCAAGGCCATTCAAAGTCTTGAGAAGAATTTAAGAACGACTCTTTTTATCCGCAACTCACGGGGTGTCAGACTAACCGAGGAGGGGGAACTGCTTTACCGTTATACCAGCAACGCCTTCGATACCCTGAAGCATGCCGAGGACAGCATCAGGCGCATTCATGATCTGGGAATCGGCCATCTCCGGATTGGGGCAAGCAATACCCTGTGCAAGTATCTTCTGCTGCCCTATCTTAAAAGCTTTGTAAAGGAGTACCCTCATATCAAAATAACAATAGAAAACCAGTCCTCCCTGCACACCATTAAGCAGCTGGATAATGATAACCTGGATATTGGCCTGGTTGCCAGACCTGACATTCTGGATAACTATCATTTTATTTCCCTGGGGGAAATCGAGGATATTTTTGTCGCCACCAGGACATATCTTGATAATCTGAAGCTGAGGGAAAACAGCAGCGACATATTCAACAATGCCAATATAATGCTTCTGGATGAGGCAAACGTAACCCGTCAGTATATAGATTCCTATTTTAAGGCCAATTCGATAGAACCCAGGCATATACTTGAAATCAGCAGTATGGATTTGCTTATAGATTTTGCAAAGACCGGCCTCGGGGTAGCTTGTGTAATTAAGGCCTTTGTCCAGGCCGATCTCGATGCAGGAAGCCTGGTGGAGATACCTTTAGCCAAAGCGATAAATAAAAGAGAGGTCGGCTTCATATATTCCAAAAAAGCCTTCCTCTCAGAATCAATGCTCAGGTTTTTAAGCTTTATCAGCAATCATAATCAGGCTTAAAACCAAGCGCAGGCTTAAGCTCCAATTCAGGGCAGCTGCAATTAAATATCATTTTGGTCTGTTATATTTCGTCAGGCAGCTCTTCCTCCACCGGAGCAGTCCCGTCTTCAGCAGCCGGTTTCGGAGTGGGTGTGGCGGTAGGCTTTGGAGTGGCTGTAGGAGGCTCCAGATATGGCGGTTGCTTGTCAACCAGATAATCATCATTTACATAGCATATATTACCCTTATAAAGGATGCTTGCCCAGCCATCCTTAATTTCAATTACTTCAACAGCCTCAGCATGAACCAGAAATCCTACTGGTGCCCCTTCTGTGGATGGAGTCGGCCTGACATTAAGATAACCCCCAAATTGGTTCAGCTTTACATACATAGTGGTAGTTTTACCCACTACTACAGGCTGTGCATCCTTACTGTCATCGCTATCATTATCACTGCCGTCTTCAGGCAGCGTTGTGTCGCCATCCTCACTTACCTTATCATCTGCCTGGCTGTTATCCTCCGGCGTATTAGCATCTTCACCATTATTGTCCGTATTATCCTCCAATAGGTTAGTGGGTATAAAATCAGGCATCTGCTCTTCCTTCTTACAACCCGACAAAACTGCCACAGACAATACCAGCAATAAAAACAAGTACTTTCTCATATATTACCCCCATGCCTTATAGATGGCTTATATATTAGTGGCCTTCATTTGTAAGCCGAATAATATCTATTAATCTAATAATAACACACTTGTCCGATTTTACAATATTAAATATAATCCCGCGAGGAAATTTTGGCTACTATCCTGCCAAATGCACAGAAATTTTTATTGTTTCCTGCAGTATTATTAAATAGAAGTGTTAAGCAATTTCTCTGCATTGTATAAAACAAGCTGTACACCTTCATTTATTCAAAATAAAACAAGGTGCATACCTTCATCTAAGTAAAGGCATACACCCATTATTTTATATCCGTCAGTTTTTCTGCAGAAACTTATACTGGGACATGTAAAGCTCATAATACAAGCCCTTTTTTGCCAGCAGCTCCTCATGGGTACCCATTTCCTTTATCTCTCCCCCATCTACATACATAATACAGTCGGCATTTTTAATCGTGGAAAGCCGGTGCGCTATTATGAAGGATGTGCGGTTGGCAAGTAGCCTGCTCAGGCCCTCCTGCAGGAGTATCTCCGTCTCGGTATCTATACTGGAGGTGGCTTCATCAAGAATAAGTATTCTCGGATCTGCCAGAAGGGCTCTTGCAAAGCTGAGCAGCTGCCTCTGTCCCACGCTCAGTCTGGTACCTCTTTCATTTACCTCCGTATTGTAGCCGTTTTCCAGCTTCATGATAAAGTCATGAGCCCGTACCGTTTTGGCAGCTTCAATTACCTGCTCATCGCTGGCCTCCATATTTCCGTAGCGGATATTATCCATGATTGTACCTGAGAAGGTAAAGCTGTCCTGCAGCATTACACCCATTTGCTTTCTCAGGGATTTTATTTTAACCCTGCTGATATCGATGCCGTCGATGGTTATTTCACCTGAGTCAAGATTATAGAACCTGCTGATTAGGTTTATGATGGTGGTCTTGCCGGCTCCGGTAGGTCCAACGATGGCTATGGTGTCACCGGCCTTGGCCTTAAAGCTTATATTGTTCAACACCTTAACATTATCCTCATAGCCGAAGCTGACATTCTTAAACTCCACCTCTCCCTTGATCATGGGCATGTCCTCGGCTCCCTCGCAGTCCTTTACAAGTACCGGCTCATCAATCGTCTGGAATATCCTTTCCAGATATGAAATCGCCGTCAGCAATGAATTATAGAAGTTTGCCAGGGTATTGATGGGGGCCCAAAATCTGCCAATATAGCCGGTCATGGCTATAATCACACCTGCGGTTATGCCCTGCATTCCACGATCAAGCCAGGCTATTCCCACCACATAAACCGCTATATTGGTCCAGGTTGAAATATTGTTAATGGCAGGCCATAATATAAAATTCCATCTTACCGCCTTCATCCATGCGTTCTTGTACTCGCCACTGAGTTTGTTGAATATCCTTGTATTCTCCTCTTCCCTTGTAAAGCTCTGGGTTACACGGATACCGTTTATACTTTCGGCTATATAAGCATTCAGATTGGACAGCTTGTTGCTGGATTGCTGCCAGGCAGCCCTCTGCTTCCTCTTGATTATAAAGATTATAAGCATAAGAAGGGGCAATCCCATCAGGCTGATTAGGGTCAGGCGTACATTTACATACAGCATGAAGCCGACGATGAAAAAGAGGCTGAACAAATCCGTAATGGTGTTAACTATACCGTTGGACAAAAGATCGCTCAGACTGTTTACGTAATTGACCACTCTTACCTGTATTTTCCCGTGGGGCTTATCATCATAATATGAAAAGGGCAGCTCCTGCAAATGATTGAAAATGTCCGACCGGATGGTATGTATTATATTTTGCCCTAGTCTTGCTGTAATAGTGGTTTTTGCAGCCAGTATCAGTGATATGGCAAGATATATCAGCAGCAGGATAACACAATAAATTACTATCCCCTTTATATCTCTTTTGGGAATCAATACATCCATAATATTCATTAAAAATACAGGAGTCAGCATGCCAAGGGCTGACGAGACGGTGGTCAGAAAAATTGTCAGCAGCATATCCGTGCGGTAGGGCTTTATATAGCTTCCCAGTCTTTTCAGATGGGAAAAATTAAACTCCTCCTGCAGTGTTTCATCAACATCATATTTGTTTCTAGCCAAGGCTTGCCACCTCCCTGCCCTTCATTTGCTCAAAGTCACCATACTGATGATAAAATACCGTGTAATAATAACCCTTCTTCTTTATAAGCTCATCATGGTTGCCGGACTCGATTATCCTGCCCTGATCAAGAACAAGAATTAAGTCCGCATCCTTGATTGAAGAAATGCGATGGGCTATGATAAATACCGTCTGCCTGTCCTTAAGGGAGTTCAGCTCCTTCTGAATCTGTGCCTCTGTTTCCATATCAACAGCGGATGTAGTATCATCCAGGATTAAAATCGCAGGCTTTTTCAGAAGGGCCCGGGCCAGGCTAATTCTCTGCTTCTGACCGCCGGATAGCCCGACTCCCCGCTCTCCCACTATAGTGTCATAGCCATCAGGCATCTGCATGATAAAATCATGGGCATTGGCAATCTTGGCGGCAGCCACAACCTCATCAAAGCTGCAGTCGGGTCTTCCATAGGCGATATTTCCTTCTATCGTATCGGAAAAGAGGAATACATCCTGCATCGCCATACCAATATTGTCCCTGAGATCATGCAAATCCATTTTTCTTATATCTGTTCCATCTACTCTAATCTCACCCGAGCTGGCATCATAAAAACGGCAGAGTAAATTCATAAGGGTAGATTTTCCTGAGCCGGTTGGTCCGACAATGCCTACTGTCTGACCGGGCTTAACATGAAAATTTATATCCTCAAGAATCACATTTCCATCCAGGGTATATCCTACATGGGAAAATTCGATATCGCCCCTCAGGCGGTCTATTTTTATCGCGTTCTCCGGATTTTTTATGCCAGGCTCCACAGCAATGCTTTGATAAATCTTGTCTACAGAGGTAAGGAAGTTCTGGACATCGTTAGTTAACCAGCCGGCCTGTCTGAGCGGCATATTCAGCATCCACAAAAAACCGCTTGCCGTAACCAGCTTTCCCATGGACATATCGCCTCTTATGACCATGATACCACCAATGAGGTACAAAACTATCGACAAAACATTTGCTAAAAATTCAAATATAGGAACATACAGCTTCCATATGCCTGCAGCCTTTAGCTGGGCCTCGCGGTAAGCATCATTTTCCTGTTCAAATTTGCTTTTTTCAAATTCCTCCTTGGCAAAGGCCTTGACTACACGATTGCCGCTTATGTTCTCCTGCACCGCCGTATTAAGGCTGGAAAACTGCTTTCTTATGTTGCGGAAGGCCGGCTTGACAGCATTCATCTGCTTAAAGGTAGCCAAAGCTGTCAGTGGCAGGACGGTTAACATAAGCAAAGCCAGGCGCCAGTCTACAACAAACATCATGACCAGGGCAATTACAAAAAGCAGGATATTTTCATAGCTGTTATATATAACCCAGGCCACAAAATGCCTGATTGCATCCATATCTCCTGTCTGTCTGGACATCAGATCCCCTGTTCTGCTATTATTATAATAGTAGAAATCCTGCGCCAGCAGCTTGCGGTAAACATGATCCCTCATGGTATACAATAAATCCTGGGACGCTTTTTCACATATCATGGTAAACCAGTACCTGAGGACCGCCCGCAGCAGAGTGGTAACAAGCATAATAATCATCATGGCAGACAGTATTTCCCTTTTACCGCCCATGATAATATCGTCAACTATAATACCGGAAATGTAAGGGTTTACTATCGCAATGATGCTTGTAATCGTTGCCAGAAACAGGGCAAAGATAAGTTTAAACCGGTATTTTTTTAAAAATGAATAAAACCATTGCCATGCTGTCATATTGACACCTTCCTTTGTGAGGCTTGCCCGGTATGCATTGCCGGCAAGGACGGCCGGGTATGCATAACCATGAAAGCTTTTACCTGTAAAAATAATGCTGTAAGTCTTTCTAATTATATTCTCTTTATAATGAAAGAAAATGTAGATTTTTATTAATGTAATGTTGAAAATTATATTGAGTGCTGTCCCTGTTATTGTGATTAAGCTTATGCAGCATATGTCTGTCATTAATCTGCTTTTCAAAAGCCATGAGTTTCTATCATATTCCGACAGACAGCTACAAATAGTTGCAAATAGATACATAAATATTTCGAAAATGTCATGATAAATATTTATCAAAAAAAATTCATTTACCTATTTATTAAATTAATGATATAATATTTTTAAATTTATTTAAAATCTTCTTGTGGTATAATAGTCATGCCAGTATTCAAAGCCGTTATGTTAAGGAGGATTTATGGCTGTGAAGAAATTCGATATAACCTATAATGATTTTAATCCATCTGTCTTCTATGTAACAAAGCATAAAATGGTAAATGACGGCATCATACACGATCATGACTATGTCGAAATAGCATATATTTTATCCGGTAAAGGCAGATATCACGTGGATGGGAAAGAATTCGATGTAACGGCAGGAGATCTGGTAATCTGCAATCCTGGAGTTAAGCATACCCATATAGTATCTAATCCAAAGGAACCTACAATTGAATTCATATCCGGCTTTACAGATTTTCATTTTATGAATATGGCTCCAAATTCAATCGAACTCCCCAACGATAGCCATATCCTTCATACAACAGGCGAATTAAAACAGGAAATAACCAAGCATTGCTATGCCATGATAGCCGAAAAGGAATTAAAGCAGATAGGCAGATATTTTATGCTTAAGGCCCATCTGATGCAAATTCTTCTTATGGTTATACGGGAAATTTCCGATGTGGACAAGACTGAGCAAAAAAGCTGCAACTTTGAAACCTACAATAAAAACTATGTCGTAAACCGTATAATAAATTATCTGAATGAAAATTACGAGCATAAGATATCTTTGGAGCAAATCGCGCATAATATGTACTTGAGCCCGGTTTATATATCCAAAATATTCAAGGAGGAAACAGGCGAATCTCCCATTAACTATCTGATTAAAATCAGGCTGGAAAAAGCCAGGGAAATTCTCCAGAATTCCGAAAGCGGCAGCATAAAAAGCATAGCAAACCAGGTGGGCTATGACGATGTATACCATTTCAGCAAGCTCTTCAAGAAATATTACGGAATTTCACCCCTGCATTACAGAAAACAGGTTAAAGATAGTATTGCAAACGAATAAGGAAGAAGGTATGGTAATGAATAGATTTGATGCAATTTTTTCCCGCAAATCCATCCGCAGGTATAAAAATGAAAGGCTGGAATGGGAGCTACTTGCAGATATTCTTGAATATGCCAACAGACTGCCCATGCTAGTCGAGGGCATTGCTGTGGAATTCAAGCTGGTCAGCAATATTGAGGAAAGGCAAGGCTTTTACAGTCCCTTCAGCATTAAGGCACCCTATTATTTATGTCTTTCTTCCGAGGAGAAGGAGGGGTATATGCTTAATGCAGGATATCTGATGCAGCAGATGAACCTTTATATAGCCTCCAAAGGCCTGGGCACCTGCTTTTTCATCTTCGGTCCCGGACACGGATTAAAGGCATCAATGAAATACAGCTATGTACTGACTTTGGCCTTTGGCAAGACAAATGCCGAGCTTTACCGAGACAGCTCGGAGGCAAAAAGACTTCCTGAGGAAGAGCTTGTGCTGTATAAGGAAGAGGTATCACCAGAAATAAGGCAGATACTTGCTGCAGCAAGACTGGCCCCAAGCTCCTTCAACAGCCAGCCATGGCGCTTTGTTGTATACAAAAACCGCATACATTTATTTGCCCGCAAAAGCAATCCTCTGATAAGAAGATTTGACAATACAACAATGCTAAACATGGGAATAATGCTGGCCAATCTTCTGCTGGCCGCAGAGGAATTGTGGATAGATGTATCCCTGACAAAATCAGAATCGCTCAAAAGTAAAAAATACAGTAATAACGAGTATGTATGCACAGTGCTGATTAATAAATAAAATAAATTAAAATAATTAAATAAAGCAAATTTAACCTATTATATATATAAAATGAAAAATAAAAAAAATTATAAAAACTTCAATAATGGTCATTGACAAATCCGATAAACTATAGTATATTATGTCATGTGCTTGCGAGATACAAAGCAAAAGCACAAAACATAATATGCGCGAGTGGCTCAGTGGTGGAGTATCGCCTTGCCAAGGCGAGGGTCGCGGGTTCGAATCCCGTCTCGCGCTGAATATGAAAAAAGGTTCATCTGAAAAGATGAACCTTTTTTCATATTCCGTGTCTAAACTGGATTCGTACTCTCACAAACCGAGCATTTGGAAGAACAAGAATGGAGACTCTCATGTCGACATTCTTGTTCTTCTTGTGTCTTTGCGGAGTTTTGCGGAGCAAAGACACTGCGAGGTTGTCGCGGGTTCGCTCTCATATTCCGTGTCTGGACATTATTAGAACTCTCACAAACCAAGCTGAGCATTGAATCATTTTCATGTATTGCTGATACCCAGATTTCAAACGAATGGCATACTTCTAAAAAATTCTTTTAAAGCCAAGAAACGAATACATGCACAAAGAGAATAATATCATTGTTGAAATACACAAGAAACTATACAAAATGATATTTCAATAAGTAGTTGGGAAAGTATTCTTTTGCATATGTTATTTTTTTAGATGAAAGCTCAAGCGTAACAACTGCTCATGCCTTGTTATTTTTTATTTTGTCAACCCAATGGTCCGATTTTATGTCAATATAATAACCTCTTTTCTAAAAATAATTAAGACGAAATCGAAAAGAGCAAACTGACAGATAAATTCAGCGACGGCACAATAGTGAGAATAAGCCATATAGGAAGTACGGCTATTCCCGGCATTATTTCAAAGCCCACAATTGATATTCTTATGGAGATATCACCGGACAGTGATATAAGCCGGATAACTGCTGCCCTGAAATCGATGGACTGGATTTTAATGAATTCTTCAGACAAGCCGATCTTTAAACAAAGCTACAACAAGGGCTATACCAAATATGGCTTCGCACAGAAGGTATACCATCTTCATGTACGCTATCCCGGCGACTGGAATGAACTATATTTCAGGGATTATCTGATAGAGCATCCGCATGTTGCACAGGAATATGTCGATTTGAAAAAGCAGCTGAAGGAAAAATACGAGCATAACAGGGAGGCATACACCGACGGTAAAGAAGCATTTGTCAGCAGATATTCTGAAATAGCCAAAGTTAAATACAAAGACCGATACAAAATCAGCGTAGCATGATCCCGCAGACAGTGTTGAATCAAATCAAGGCTCATATAATCTGGCTATAAATTTGGGATTCGAAAAATTTAAGGATAATATTGTCTATTGGTTTAAGCTTTAAGTCAATACACTTTCAATTTTCATACATTTTATTAAGCTCAATGCACTTGACTTTCATTTTCCCTGAATATATAATTTGTATCATTAATATTCTATATAATAATGTTCGCTATTCTACATGGCGAACTATTATTATATCGTTAATCCGGAGGAGGTGGTTGTATGAGTAAAGGCGACATTAGTGACATTGGTGACATTAGTGGCATTATTAAAATCAAAAATATGAAAAAGAAAAGGAGATGCTTTTATGAGTTACAACCCCGAAATCCCAAGAAACAGATACGATAATTATGGTGATCGTGAATGGACCCGTCTTGAAAGAGACGGACATGGTCAGCTGCTCTACCATGTGCATTTAGATATTCTTAAGCGTTATATCAAAAAGGATTACAGGGTTCTTGAGGCAGGCGCCGGTTCCGGCCGTTTCACAAAGGATCTTGTAAATATGTGCAGTGAGCTAACTGTTACAGATATATCATCCCATCAGATAGAGTTTAATAAGTCAAAAATGAAGGAGCTTTCATTATTTGATAAGGTAAAATCCTTTCATGTTATTGATGTATTGGATATGGGTATTTTTGAGGATGCATCCTTTGATTGTGTAGTATGCATCGGAGGAGTTATAAACTATCTGCTGGACAAGGAAAAAGACGGCGTAAAAGAAATGCTGCGAGTTCTAAAGCCCGGCGGTATATTGATTGTTGGAGCTATGAGTCTTATCGGGTCTGTATTATATTATCTGGAGGGCGTCAGGTATGAAAAGGGCCTGTTTGGCATTGATGCCACCAGATGGATACTGGATACCGGAATTCAGGATGAGGAGCATTATCCTGTCCCCAGCAAGCACTATGTACATATGATGAAAAGCTCGGATATGGATGCTTTATTTGCAGATTTTCCTGTTACTGTACTTGAACGAAGCAGCGCCGGATTATTTACACAGGCGGGTGATACTGCAATAGAGAATGCCAGACAGGATAAGGAATTTTGGCAGCTTCTTATCGAAAAGGAAATCGCATACACCAAACTGCCTGGAACCCTGGATTGCGGCATGAATATTATATATGTGCTGGAAAAGAATAAATAACTAATTTAAATTTCCTAAGGTCACTTGTTTTTAAAAGCCCCTTGAATAACACCGCCCAATTGATAGATGCTTGGTCTATCTTTATGGAGTCAGTGGAATTTAAGGGGTTTTTATATTAACGAAAAAAAGCAGTTCTTAATTATAATTTAAAATTACTCTTGATCGTCAAGACATTATTCTATAATCTTTAGTTATAAATATTTTTGGGGAGGCGTGGTTTGTTTGATGGTTTTTAGAGAAGATATAAGAGAGGATGCTGCTATATTGTTGATGAGAATCTGAAAGGAGCAAATATGAACAATATAAAATTTGTTAATTCATCATGGGACCTTATATCTGATCTGAAAAATGAGTATTTATGCAGCCTGACCAATTATCCGGATGGATTTTGGGACGATTTGCTTTGGGAAGCCGATATATATGCCTGTGTTATTAATCTATGCAAAATAGCAAAGAAAAAAGGTCTCATTCCCACCTCCGGCTGCTGGTATTATAATCATGCCAGCTATGCGGCATTAAAACGAAGCGGCTTTTTACCCACTTCAAGATTATTCTATGTTAAGTTTTATAATAATGGTCAGTAATAAAATAAAAGCTGATTTTATTCGATAAAAAAATAATATTCATACATTGCAGAATCTATTTTTGGAGGATTATTTATGAAAACCGGTAAATTATCAATGATGATCATAATAATAGCATTATTATTGATCGGTGGCTGCAATAAATCCCAAACACAGGCAGATGCCACCCCCTCTCCGTCTAATACAGAGGTTCCGGTAAATACATCCACATCATCCGTGACACCGTCCGGCTCTAATGAAGAGCTTGCCATGGAAGCTTACGAGAAGTTTCTCAACAATGAAGCAAGCCTATCTTTTGACCGTTATATGCAAAAGGGTTATTTCATTAATCCTGATAATACAGAAGAACCTTTATTCCAAAAAGGGACTGAGTATACACTCTCAGAGATACTAAAAAAGCTTACAGCTTATTATCTCGAACATTCGGACAATAAAAAAATAAATTATATCGATTACGCTTTTATAGATTGCGGTAAGGATGGGGAAGGAGAATTGCTTCTTCGCTTTAACGGCATGGATATTGACGGAGCAGATGATAACAGCACCCTTGTTTATGTCATTAAATATATCGATGGTAAGCTTTATCTTTGCTATTATTATGAAACATGGGCAAGAAGCGAGACTTCCATAAATGAATATGGATTCATTACCTCTTCAGGCAGCGGTGGAGCCAGCCTTCATATAACTGATTACAGCTTTATTGATAAAAATGGCAACTGGCGGCCAATTGTATATGTTGAATCTGAACTTAATATAAATACGCTGCAGCAATTTGAAAATCTGGCAAAGCTTGTAGAGGCAAAAGGAGTCAAAGATATAATCCAGCTTGATACCATACGATTTGATTATGATCCTTCTGCTTCCGAACAAGACAATGGAGTTTCATTAATATCTAATCATGGAGTATCTGCTCACCTACTTGCCCAGCAGCAGCTTGGCTATCACAGGTGCCTTCAAATGTAATGTTCTGCTTTCCTTATCTTTTTCAACGGTTACAACTACATTGCTTTCAGAACCATAGCTGGTGAAGGTAAGGACATATCCATCCGTTGTGCTTATCTTCAGGATTCTGCCGGTTATCATCATAATATAGAAGCTGTCATCAATTGTAGCCTCATTAACGGCTTTAATAATACTGCTTCTTTCAGCTCCTGTTATATCCCTTATCTTTATCAGATCCTGATCCAGCAGCTCCACCTGACTGACCTTACTGTCATCCAGGGTAATCAACTTATCATTCGGCTTTGTGTTATCAGTAATTTCACCAATAACATTTTTAATAGTAGCAGATTCAATCCTGATGAACTTGGACGGATAGCTTATCACCATTATAACGCCGACATCGCTTTCCGGTGGATTCACTCTGGCCTTTATATTTACAGTATCACTGGAGCTTAAGATTGCCTCATCGATGCTGATGCTGTATCCGCCTGTCGGTTTTTCACCGGCACCGATAAGAATATAGACATAGTTACCTAATCTGGAAAAGCTTATGCCCTCTTTCTGGTTATTCTCGTTATACCACTTAACCAAGGCTTCATTGTGTTTTATATAATCAAAGGATATTTCTTCATAGGTCACTTTGGTGGGTTGTGTTGGTTGTGCAGGCTGGGTACTTTCTTTCTTCTCCTCTATCTTGCCCTCTACCTTGTTAAGCTGCTTGTTGCCAGTGATTTTTATCAGAATATGAGGATAGGTTTCCACCTGTATAACCATCATATCATCTGAAGGCTTTTTGACAAATGCATTAACATAGGCTTTTTTCTCTGTTTTATATGATATTTTCTCAATTCCCACCGAATAACCGCCGGTAGGCTTTTTGCCCGCACCAATTAATACATACATAACATCGGCATGCTTCTTATAATGTATTCCAGGCTTCTTATAGTGGTCATCATACCATTTAGAAACGGCTTTAATATCCTTTATATTGTCCCTGCTTATCACTGTGTAAGGAACGTCCCTGGTCAAATCAATATCATCCGGCTTTGTAATATTAAAAATTTTTTTCTTGCTGTCCCAGCTAAACTTAATTCCAAGACTTTCAAAAAGTCTTCTTCCTTCTGCAAAGGTTACGCCCTTATCTCTTTTAATCGCAATAGACAGCTTAAAGGTCTGACGTTTTGACTTGTCTGCACCCTTATAAACATAAAACTCCTTTTTCCCTACAGGCAGCTCAATGCGGGTATCATTCATCCTTATCAGGACAAGATTGCTTTTCTTGTCATACTCAACCTTTGCACCCAGCGCTTCAAATGTTTTCTTTACGGGAAGCATAATTTCGTTGCCCTTCATATAGGGCTCGGCTTTAATTTCTTTATTGCTAATGTATATCTTTGGTGTTACACCCTTTGCATAAACGCTTGTACCGGTAAATATTGTAGCAATCACCAGCATTAAAATAACTGACAGAAATTTTTTCATACCATTACCCCATTCCTTTTTTAGTATTTGCTGTTTCACTAAATAGACGCTGCAAGCCCTGCATTAGTTCCATAAAAATTCTGATATAGTATATAATTCCTGATCAAAATAAATTCCTTATGCTGGTTATATGATTAAAATTTTCATGTCATAAGATTAATTTTGGCCTTATCTGCAGACACTAATAGCAAAAAAGGAGAAATGCCTATGGAAGCCAAGGATTATAAAGATTACTGTATAGCCGATATATCAAGTGAGGATGTAAGCAAAATATCCCAGCTGGAAAAGATGATAAGCTCAAAATCAAATAAGGATATCGTGCTTATTGCATATGAAGCTGTAAAGGATGAAAATAAAATGAGTTAAAGAACTAAACGCTCAATAATAAAATATCAGTATCAAAAATAAGAATAATAAAATATAGGATGGGATCACGATTAAGATGGGCCATCCTATATTTTAATTTCAACTGCTGTTAAATTATATGCTATTGTGACCAATAATTAGTTATGCTATAATATGGCTATTATATTGGAATATGAAAGCACTGCCTTATATTCTGATTGAATTATTAATCTATTTCATACGGAGGATATAATATGCGAATTGGTGAAGTCGCACTACTGACAAATGATGTTGTCAGGCTTGCAAACTTTTATAAAGCATTTCTTAAAATTGATAATGGAAGTAACGATAATATTCATCAAACCTTAATCTCAGAAGAGACTATGCTGACAGTTTACAATGATGGCTCCGTAAAAAATAATAACAACCAAAATATATGTCTTGCCTTCACAGTTGACGATGTAGATGAAGAATATCAAAGACTTCTGGAAATGGGTGTGGAAATAATAGAAAAACCCACCACCCGTCCATGGGGTGCAAGAAATATGAGCTTTTACGATCCTGACAGAAATGTAATATACCTGCGAAACTTTATATCAAAATGAAATTTATAATATAAACTACATACATAAACCGGGGCTGTCTGTTGACAGCCCCGGTTTTAGCCGTTCTATGCTATTCAATTATTAGGAAGGAACAATTTATATTAATCTTGGGAGGAATCTTAAATAAAACTTGGGAGGAATTTAAATTTGGATTGCCGTTCAAATACTAAAATATGAATGCTCTGCTTAAAAAGCTCTTATACTGCGTTATGGCAGAATGCTGCTATTTTCTCTATAGGTATATCACATACCGATCCGACGCTGAATACCGGATATGGGAATTTACCGGGATTAGCTCCTGCCCCGACACAACCCCTGGCAACACCTGCTGCATCAACAGCTCCAAGTGGCGGAGCCCCGCAAATTGATTCGCTTAAAGGACTTGCCGGTGGTGTTCCCTGATGGTTTGACAATCTTATAAATTTGCAGTTTACATCCATAAGTACACCTTCAAAGCCGCAGCCGGATGGACCGCCGCTGGTTGTAAAAACAATAACTGTTTGCCCGATATAGTTTTTTAGCAGCTGCACAAAGCTTGGAAATCCGCCATTGCCAAATGCCCCTGCATCATAGCCGTTTCCAGCAAAATTAAAGCCCATACCTGTTCTCCTCTCTATAGTCAATTCTTAATTAAATCGCATTATGACAGAATGATACAATCTTATCTACAGGGATATCGCAAACAGAGCCCACGGTAAAGTAACCCGGTCCAGGCATATTGCTTCTGCCGACAGAAGCAAATTCTTCGCCGGATCTCAGGCATTTAGACTGGCTTATTGGATTTGCAGGCGGAGTACCCTGTTGGGTCGACAGTCTGACAAAGCAGGGATTTACGCTCATTAATGTACCTGTAAAGCCACAGCCGGATGCACCACCACTTGCTGTAAATATGGTCACTGTCTGACCGATAAATCTTGCCATGTGGTTGAGTAAATTAGAGTTATACATACGCACCCTCCTTTTTGTGTTCTACTTTATCTTATGAGTAAAACGATAAAAAGTGACAGTAAAAAACATATTTTA
>JAAZDK010000233.1 GCA_012512855.1 Clostridiales bacterium | reverse complement strand
TCATGGTTCGAAACTTCAGTATGTAAAAGTATCTCTTATGTATGCCCACCCTTTTTTGTTTGAATAACACCGGTCCCTTTGAATCAAGCTTAATTGCAACTATTATAGCTAAAAAAAGAGGAGATAATAATATAATAGCTATTAATGATAATAATATATCTAATATTCTTTTTATCTTTATATAAACCATATATAATACCACCTCTTTAAGATGCCCTGATATATCATTTATACTAATTTTCTCGGAACTGTTCCCTTTTTCTCGGGTCTGTTTCCTTCCAGTAACCCACTACAAATGCCACAAATACGCCAAATATCAAACCAATGAACGTACCAATAACTAAATAAAATAGCTTACCATGATTTGATGGTACTATTGGCACTGTTGCCGGTGCCGACACAATAATTGCAGATTCACCAATATTTGAAGTAGCTGCCAGCACAGCCTCCTTATGACGATCAAGATATGCATTGTATGTCTGCTCTGCCAGATCATAATTCCTTAAAATTGCATTATATTTGTATTCTTCTTCTGCTAGTAATGACTGAGTTTCCTTTAACCTGTCCTCGAGTTCCTTGATCTTAGCTTCTAATGATGATTTTTCCGCATTGTTTTGCACCAATCTGGTTTCTATCTCAGTAGCTTTTATTGTAACCAATGCATCCTGCAGTTCATTGCCCGATTTAACGCTGATTTCCAGATCCTGATTTGAATTACTATTATCAAGTGGTACATTTAGCTTTATATCATCTAGATTAACATTACTAAAAGTTTCCTTTCCACCTAAAATCACCTTAAGAGCATCAATGTCAGCCTGAATTTGCTTTTCAATATCTATAAGTTGAATATTATATTCATCAATTTTACTATATAGACTTTGAACCTCTAATTTAAGTTGATCAATATTCTGCGAATTTGCCAAATACTCCTTAAGCTTTTTTGCCTCTTCTTCCAGTTTTGATTCTTCATTCTTAAGCCGCTCTTCTATTACAGCAGTAGCCTGTTCACCAAACTTTCTGGTGTTATCCGATACATATTTAATAAATTTATCTGCTACGGAATTTGCAATTTTAGCCGCCATTTCAGGGTCTTTATCTTTTACGGTAATTTTTAGCAAATTAGTATTCCCTACCTTTTCAACCGACAGCTTTTTTGCTAATGTACTCCACTGTATTGCTTCACCACTATCATTAGTCAGATTTAGTTCATTTATTGTGTTGGTTAAAACTGTGCTGTTTATAACCTGTTCTTTATATGTATCTATAGTCATATCAGGAAATACGGCAAGCGAATCAACCATCTCATTTATTCCGGCTGTAATACCTGTTTGCTTGTTTTCTATCGGATTTGCCAGTAATGTGGCTGATGCACTATAGGTCGGCTTCAGTATAAAAAAGCTGTATATTCCGCTCAGCAGTATAGCTGCTGCAGTAATTATGCAAATCAGCCATTTTCTTTTCAAAATCATTTCGATAAGTTCCCTTAATGTAATTTCCTCGTTCATCATATCTCTCCATTCTCATGTTCAGATTATTATTTTATTGATGATTTTCAATCCTTAGGTTTATATGTAGGTACAATCTCTTTTATCAACTTCCGTATATCATCCGATTCCATCATACAGGCCTCCTTCAATTCCTCAAGCTGCCTCAGGAACTTCTCTTCATCAAATTCAATTGGCTTTCCTATAAATATTAGCTGGTTTTCTGTTTCCTGCAAGCCTTCTTCAGCCATCAGAAGCTCCTCATAAAGCTTCTCACCCGGGCGAAGGCCGGTAAATACTATGTCTATGTCCTCATATGGCTTATAGCCTGAAAGTCTGATAAGGTTCTCTGCCAGATCCAGAATTTTAACCGGCTCACCCATATCAAGGACAAATATCTCTCCTCCTTTTGCATATGCTCCTGCCTGCAATACCAGAGATACTGCCTCAGGAATAGTCATAAAATATCTTATAATATCAGGATGTGTTACCGTCACCGGTCCTCCGGCCTCTATTTGCTTTTTAAACAGAGGGATAACACTACCGTTAGACCCCAGTACATTTCCGAATCTTACAGCCACGAATTCAGTTTTGGAGCGGTTATTGTAGGTCTGTATAATCATCTCACAGATGCGTTTAGATGCTCCCATGATATTGGTCGGGTTAACAGCCTTGTCAGTAGATATAAGTACGAATTTCTCAGCCCCATACAGATCTGCCGCAGCCGCAGTCACCCAGGTTCCTATCACATTATTCTTGATAGCCTCATTAGGACTAACCTCCATAAGAGGCACATGCTTGTGGGCTGCTGCATGATATACTATCTGGGGCCGGTAGTTCTTAAATATACTGTTCATCCTCTTTGAGCTGCGTACCGAGCCGATAAGCACCACCAAATCAAGGTCTGGGTTGTCCCTTAAAAGCTCCTGCTGAATATCGTACGCGTTGTTCTCATATATGTCAACAATAATTAATTGCTTTGGCTGCCTCTGTGCCAGCTGTCTGCAAAGCTCACTACCAATAGAACCTCCTCCACCTGTAACCAATACAACCTTATCCTTTACATAACCTGCAATTGAATCAATGTCTACCTTAATCGGATCCCTGCCCAGCAAGTCCTCTACCTCAACATTCCTTAACTTGCTGACACTAACCTCATCATTCATGAACTGGTATATACCTGGTAAAATCTTTAGCGAACAGCTCGTCTCCTTACATATATCAACTATTTCACTGATTGCTTTCTTTGGCGCAGATGGCATCGCGATAATAATTTCATCTATATGATAAAGACCCGCACAGTCAATTATGTCATTGCGGGTTCCCACAACCTTTATTCCATGGATATATGTACCCTGCTTGTTGGGATCATCATCTATTATGCATTTGACGACTGTATTACGTATATGTTCGCTGGTATTGATTTCCTTGATGATAGCGTTGGCCGCATTACCGGCACCTATAATCATTACCTGCTTTAGTTCCCTGCTATCATACTTCTTTTTCCTTAAGTATCTTACAAAGCGATATGCAAAACGGCTTGAAAGAACAAGAAGAAACAATACCCCTGCATACAAAAAATAATAGCTTCTGGGAACCCGGGTGCCGGTTATTTGGTAACCGGCATATTGCAGCAAAGAAGATATCATAGTTGCTACAAAGACATTCTGCATCTCTATTACTCCCGCAAAGCGCCAGATGCTATGGTATAGCCTTAGGATATAAAAAATTATCAAGCTGACCAGTATATTTATCGGCAAATAGCTCCATACTGCCTCGATATATAAGGGATCTACCTTTTTGGGTGAAAGGTCAAATCTTAGCAATAGTCCCATTGCACTGGATATAATTATTATTGCAACATCACATAGCAGCAGGAATAATCTTCTGAAAGTCAGCTTTTTATCTATAATTCTTTTTGTCATTGTAAATCCCCATCTTTGAAGATATATGCTTCATATATGCTTCGTATTTTTATATTAGTCACGCTTAACATATTATATATAAGAAAAGATACACTGTCAATTTGCAGAAAAACATATTAAACGCCTTTACAATAAAAAGAGACCTAATTATAAAAAATTATAAAAAGGTACTCTCAGACTTTTCTTGATCGGAATGTTGCATTTTCTCCGCATAAAGCATTACTCTTCTTTTATAATCTTCCCTGAATTCATTACGTTTCTTCTGGGTCATGTTTATGTAGTCAACATAATTAATATTGCAAATGTCCAGCTTGTTGCCGCAATGCAGGCAAATGGCATCAGGTCTTTTTGATACCATTCTAAAATTATAACATTTCGGGCAGATATATATTCTTAACACAGAGGCACCCTCCCTTATTAATTATAACAATGATATTATACTATTTTAAGCCACGAAAGTAAACCTTATTTCTGCCTGCCAATTATTGTTTCGGAAATAATACACAAACATTCCTAAAATTTCTTGTAAGGATTTTGCTGTCCAAATACGTCAGAAATACTGTCATGAATTTACACCCTTGGAAAATGTTTTAATTTGCAAAAAAATTCGAAAAAATAATAAAAAAGCACTTGCTTTTTTTCTCAAGATGTTATATTATAAATACTGTCCTTGATGGCTCGTTGGTCAAGAGGTTAAGACGCCGCCCTCTCACGGCGGAAACAGGGGTTCGATTCCCCTACGGGCTGCTTCAATAAAAACCACATTCCCAGTTGGAATGTGGTTTTTTGCTGTTTAGCACCTTACCCCATATGATATATCCAGATAAAATAAAGGATCTGAACCGGCAACTACCTGCTAATTCAGATCCTTCTTATATGCCCATAATCTAAATCTTAAAGACCATTTAAATTTTTCTCCACATATCCTTACTTCACTTCAAAAAGTCCAGTATCGACATCTGATTTGAAGCCGGCAGGTCACCGAACAGTCCCAGCCTGTGCATCTGCTCTACCACTGTTGAGCTTACCCTGCAGCGGATCTTAAAGTCATCCCTTGACAGGAAGGGCCCTTGCTTGGCTGCCTCCTCTATCGCATCAGCCGCCTTTTCTCCCAGTCCGTCTATTGTACTTAGTGATGGCATCAGCTTGCCGTCTATTATCTGGAAATCACGGGCTTTAGCCCGGTAAATGTCTATCGGCATGAATTCAAAGCCTCTTGCATACATTTCCTGGACTATCTTCATATCCTTCATGGTGTCCTGTTCCTTCTTGGTCAGGCTGTTGGCTCTCCTCTTATAATCAGCCATATGCTGTGCCAGCACATTCCTGCCCAGACACATCAGCTCATAATTAAAGGCTGATGCCCTTATGGAAAAATAGGCGGCATAGTAAGCAAGAGGATAATACACCTTAAAATATGCTATGCGGAAGGCCATCATTACATAGGCTGCCGCATGGGCCTTCGGGAACATGTACTTTATCTTCTTACATGAGCCTATGTACCAGTCCGGTATGCCGGACTCTATCATAGCCGATTCCATCTCGGGGGTAAGGCCCTTACCCTTACGGACATTCTCCATTATCTTAAATGCCAGGCCAGGCTCCATTCCCATGCCTATCAGGTAGGTCATGATATCGTCACGGGTACAGATGGCTGTAGACAGGGTACAGGTTCCGCTTTTTATTAAATCCTGCGCATTGTTCAGCCATACATCCGTACCATGGGACAGGCCTGATATGCGCACCAGGTCTGAAAATGACTTCGGCTTCGTATCCTTCACCATCTGCATTACAAAATCGGTGCCAAACTCAGGTATGCCAAGACAGCCTATATCACAGCCATCCAAATCCTGCGGGCTGATGCCCAAAGCAGACAGATCATGGAAAAGACTCAGCACCTTCCTGTCATCCAGGCGAATCTTTTTTGCATCCACCCCGGTCAGATCCTCCAGCTTCTTTATCATCGTAGGATCATCATGACCCAGTATATCAAGCTTCAGCAGGTTATGATCAATCGAGTGATAGTCAAAATGTGTCGTGATAGTATTCGAGCTCATATCATTTGCTGGTCTTTGTACCGGCGTAAAGGAATATATATTTTCTCCATGAGGCAATACAACTATACCTCCCGGATGCTGACCGGTGGTTCTGCGCACTCCCACCAGCCTCTCTACCAGGCGTTCTATCTCGACATTGCGCTTCTTAATTCCTCTTTCCTCAAAATAGTTTTTAACAAAGCCGAAAGCGGTCTTATCGGCCAGGGTACCTATGGTTCCTGCCCTGAAGGTATTGCCCTTGCCGAATATCACCTCGGTATATTCGTGAGCCCTGCTCTGATACTCACCGGAGAAGTTCAAATCTATATCCGGCTCCTTATCCCCATAAAAGCCCAGGAAGGTTTCAAAGGGGATGTCATGCCCGTCCTTGGCAAGTGGCTGCCCGCATTCAGGACAGTCACGATCCGGCATGTCGCAGCCTGAACTGCCGGCATATGCCTTTACCTCAGGCGAATCAAAGTCCGAATAATGGCAGTTGGGGCAATAATAATGCGGCGGCAGCGGATTAACCTCGGTAATTCCTGCCATGGTTGCCACAAATGATGACCCTACCGAGCCACGGGAGCCTACCAGATAACCGTCCTCATTGGATTTCCACACCAGCTTCTGGGCTATTATGTACATAACGGCAAAGCCGTTGCTTATAATCGATTTCAGCTCATGCTCCAGCCTGTCCTCTACAGCCTTGGGCAGCTTTTCTCCATACATCGAATGGGCCTTTTCATAACAGATTCTTCGCAGCTCCTCATCGGAATTGGGCAATACAGGAGGACATTTATCCGGCCTTACAGGTGAAATCTTCTCTATCCGGTCGGCTATCAGATTGGGATTGGTTATAACCACCTCTTCAGCCTTTTCCCTGCCCAGATATGAAAACTCCTCCAGCATCTCCTCCGTGGTCCGCAAATACATGGCAGGCTGCTCATCAGTATCCTTATAGCCTTTTCCCGCCAAAAGAATCTGCCTTAATATACCATCCTCCGGATCAAGAAAATGTACATCGCAGGTAGCGACTACGGGCTTGTTATACTCCTCACCCAGAGCTACTATCCTCCTGTTTATCTCCATCAAATCTTCCCTGGAGCTAATGCTTCTTTCATCACCCTTTTCGCTTCGCAGCAGGAATTCATTATTGCATATCGGCTGTATCTCCAGATAATCATAAAAGTTAACCAGCCTTGCCAATTGCTCATGGGAGGCATTTCCCAGTATTGCACGGTATATTTCCCCCGCCTCACAGGCTGAACCGACGATTATGCCCTCCCTGCATTCCATCAGCAGGCTCTTGGGAATCTTCGGCCTCTTATTAAAATATTCAGTATGCGACAGAGACACCATCTTGTACAGATTAACCCTGCCTGTATCGTTTGCTGCCAGCAGGATGGCATGGTATGCCGGCAGCTTGCGGATTGCTTCAGGCTCCAGCTTGCCCAGTCTGTCGATCTCTTCAAGTGTGGTTATATCTCTTTCCTTCAGCATACCACACAGCTTTATAAATATCTCAGCGGTGGCTCCTGCGTCGTCCACAGCCCTGTGATGGTTTTCCAGAGACACATTCAGCGCCTTTGCAACGATATTCAGCTTGTATTTGCTTAGCTCCGGCAGCAGTATCCTTGACAGTCCCACCGTATCAACTACCGTAAAATCAGTCTCTATATTCAGCCTTTCGGCATTCTTGACTATAAAGCTGACATCAAAGGATGCATTATGGGCCACCAGAGTGCAGCCCTCACAAAAGCGAAGGAAGTCCGGCAACAGATCACTTATTACAGGAGCTTCAATCACCATGTCATCATTTATTCCGGTCAGCTCGGTTATCTCAAAAGGAATGGGCATCTGGGGATTGACAAAGCTGCTGAATCTTTCAACTATCTGCCCTCCGCTGATTTTGACGGCGCCTATTTCTATAATTCTGTCATTTAAGGGGCTAAAGCCCGTTGTCTCAATATCAAATACCACAAAATCATCATCCAGCTTCTGTCCCTTGGAGTTTGTAACTACCTCCTTGATATCGTCCACCAGATAGGCTTCCATTCCGTAAATTATCTTGAACTCCTTGGCCCTCTTCTGCTCCTCCTCATCGCTGTAATCCTTTGGATTAAGCGCATGGTTGGCTTCAGGGAAGGCCTGCACGACACCATGGTCGGTGATGGCAATTGCCTTATGCCCCCAGGAAAAGGCTCGCTTAACTAAAGCCTTAACATCTGCCACCGAGTCCATCTCGCTCATCATAGTATGGGCATGCAGCTCGACCCTCTTAACAGCTGCATTATCCTTCCTTTTTGAACGGAAATCTTCTATTTTCTTTATACCTGCCACCGAACCGATGACTATATCCCTTTCATAGGTATCCAGCTGGGCAACCCCCTTCAGCATAAAGAATTTGCCCTCAGCCAGTTCCTTAAGTACCTCATCCACCTCAATGCTTTTTACATATATCTTAACCTTGATGGAATCTGTAAAATCAGTCATAATAAAGGTTATGATTGCTTTTTCATTTGCGATAGGCCTGCTCTCAGGCTTTTTCAGCATTCCCCGGATGATAACCTCGCCTATTTCGTCTGTGATATCGGCTATAGAAATAGGATTGCCCTCAAAATTCCGTCCGTAGACTACGCTGGGGTCGGGCGGTAGCTTCTTAAAGCTTCCTCTGGCCTTATCATATGTACTCCTGCCACTACTTTTTGCACCCTTGCCGGCCAAAGCATTATCTCCATTGCTTTTGCTGCCGGCAGCAGTGATGCCATTGCCGCCCCCGTTCTTGCCTGCTATGCTGCTTCCGTTTTTTATTTCAGCGCCTGCGCTGCTGTTTTTTCCTGCAGTGCCTGCATTTCCGTTTTTGCCTGAGCCAATGCTCTCACCTTCAGATATATCCTGCTGACGACTGCCAAACGCAGAAGCTTCTTCCTGCCTCCTGTCCGTATACAGCCTGACCCAATCCATGTCATCCTCAGGACGCGCTTCCTCATTATCGGCCTGCAGGTAATCCACCTCTACAGTCAGGGATATATTAAACCTTTCCATAAAAACAGCCTGAAGAAAATCAGTCAGCCATCTCATCTTTTCCCTGGCAACACAGCTGTCGGTTACACGAACCTTCATACTCGTCCCCTCTATGCTGCTTTCGGCAGCAGAAAAAAGATGATAGGCTATTATGCTTAAATCCTTGATTTCCTCCAGGATACTGTCACGATACAGTGTATATATTTTTTCAGCAGTATATTGCGCCGGCAGCTCAAAGAAAGGCGTTATGACAGGCCTGAATTTTGTACTCCAAAAAAGCCTGCAATAAAGCAGCTCCTCCATTTTCTTTATGCAGGCGTAGCTGATTATTCTGTTGCTTTTTATACAAATGCAAACACTGCCCTTCTGCTCCGAAGCAATAACCTTTACGACTTCGACATCGGCAAAAAGCTTTTTAAGCTCCTGATCATCCACTACCAGCTCGTCAAAAGCATCAAAAAACAGCACGTCTCCTTCTCCTTTCATCATTGGCAGCAAATATCGGCTGATATTCTCGGTCGCATTCGCTTCTTCGCCTATTTCCAGTTAAGCAGCTCCTGTCTGAGCACATCCAGCAGCTCCTCCTCATCAACCTTGCGGATTATTTTACCATGCTTAATTAAAAGCCCTTCCCCTTTGCCGCCTGCTATACCTATGTCGGCCTCCTTTGCTTCTCCGGGACCGTTAACGGCGCAGCCCATTACCGCCAGCTTTATGTCCAAATCAATATCTGCCGTCATCTCCTCTACCTGGGTGGCCAGCTTTATAAGATCTATCTGTGTTCTGCCGCAGGTGGGGCAGGATATGATTTCTATGCCTCCACTGCGCAGGCCAAGCGTCTTTAGTATCAGCTTTGCGGACTTAACCTCCTCCACCGGGTCGCCTGTAAGAGACACCCGTATGGTATCACCTATACCCTGATAAAGAATTATTCCCAGTCCCACGGCTGATTTGATATTGCCGGCAAAGACCGTTCCGGCCTCGGTTATTCCCACATGCAAAGGATAATCGGTCTCTTTGGCGATCAACTCATGGGCCCTGATGCAGATCAGTACATCCGAGGATTTTATGCTGATAACCAGCCTGTCATAGCCCATATCCTCTATCATCCTTACCTTGTCCAGGGCGCTTTCCACCAGCCCCTCGGCAGTTACACGGCCATACTTTTCTATTAAATTCTTTTCTAGAGAGCCGCTGTTTACTCCCACGCGAATGGGTACATCCAGCTGTCTTGCCACATCTACCACTGCCCTGAGCTTATCCTCGCCTCCGATATTGCCGGGATTGATCCTGATCTTGTCGGCTCCGTTTTCCATGGCCGCAATTGCAAGCCTGTAATCAAAATGAATATCCGCCACCAGAGGGATGCTTATATTCTTCTTTATCTCGGCAAGCGCAGCCGCCGCCTCCCTGCTGGGTACAGTGCAGCGGACTATTTCACAGCCGGCAGCCTCAAGTCTCCTTATCTGCTCTATTGTTGCCTTAATATCCTCTGTCCTTGTATTGGTCATAGACTGTATCAAAACCGGGTTGCCTCCGCCTATGACCCTGTTTCCTATTTTCACAACTCTTGTATGCTCACGGTGCATTATATTTACCTTGCCTTTCATATTAAACGGCTGCAAGCCGTCTACACTATTATTGCAGATTACATTACAAAGCCTAAAGCGTCATCTGAAAATGCTTATTATATCGTTGAATAGTACAAACACCATAAACAGCATAAGCAGAACCATGCCCACGCCATGTACCATAGCTTCCTTTTCCTTAGGCACCGGCTTGCCCCTTACCAGCTCAACCAGAATAAATACCAGCCTTCCTCCATCCAGTGCAGGCAGGGGCAGCAGATTCATCACGCCAAGATTGGCGCTGATCAGAATGCTGAAGGAAATAAGGGAAAGCACTACATCGCCGATTCCTTTTTCCTTAGTAGTGGTCACTATATCATCCACTGCATTTACGATTCCTACCGGTCCTGATATTTCCCTGACGCTTATTTTGCCTGTGATAAGGTAAAAGAGGCTTTTGATTGTGCTTACAATATTATATTTCAGCTCATAAAAGCTATAGCGCACCACCTGCAGAGGGGACTGCTTTTGTCTTTCAAAGCTGTAGCTGCATCCAAGCTGGCCACTTTTTACCGGGGTAAGAACCACTGTAATCCTTTCATCAGGCTTTTGCTCACTGGCATAGGTCAGGGTTACTGCTTTACTGCTTAATGGATTCTTCTCCAGATACTCCTGCAGAGCCAGGCCTGATTCAATCTCTGTTCCATCTATATTTAATATAATGTCGCCTTCCTTTAGGCCTGCATTATACAAGGGAAAGCCTTCGGTAACATAGGTTAGCTTGGCAGGACCCTCATCCCTGTTGTAATTACAGCCAAGATAATATTTAACCAGAGGCGTTACGGTCACCTTCTGCTTCTTCCCATCTCTGATTACTGTAAAATCTATGGGCTTGTCGGTAACTTCATTGAAAGCAAAATGAAAATATACCTCACGGGAAAAATGAATTGCAGAGCCGTCTATCTCCGTTATAATGTCATTTTCCATAAGAAGGCCGTATGCCGGGCCATCCTCGGCAACCTCCGTAATATAGGGCTTATCTACACCTGCAAAGCCTGTATATACTATAGCCAGTATAAAGGCAAATATGAAGTTAAAGAAGGCTCCGGCAAATATTACGGAAAATCTGGCCGCGGGGCTCTTTTTATTGAATGCGCCCTCATCCTCTGCAGCCTCATCCTCACCCAGCATCATACAGGAACCGCCTATTGGCAGGACCTTAATGGAATATCTGGTTCCGTTGCGTACGAAGCTGGCAATTCTGGGCCCCATTCCTATAGAGAATTCGGTAACCGTAATACCGTTTTTCTTTGCCAGAAGAAAATGACCCAATTCATGAATCAGCACTATAATACTTAGAATCAACAACGCCAAAATTATATTCATATATTTAATCCTTTCCTGCTGTCCGCCTTTCTGCTGCTTTAGCTGCGGCTTTTTAGACGGACCTCGTATATCCTTTTATAAAATCATATGTTTCTTGCTCGGTATTAAGAATTTGTTCAAGTGTAGGATTTGCAATCGGCTTGTGCTGCCTCATGCTGGCTTCAATAATAGCAGCTATGTCCATAAAGCCGATTTTCCCCTTCAAAAATGCAGCCACAGCCCATTCATTTGCCGCATTATATACCGTTGGCATGCTGCCGCCTATCCTTCCTGCCTCAATGCCAAGCTTAAGGCCGTAAAAGGTCTCCATGTCAGGCTCCTCAAAGGTCAGCTGCCTGACTTTGAGAAAATCAAGCTTTTTACCTGACTCAAGCCTTTCTCTGTCAGGATAGAGCAGGGCGTACTGAATGGGAAGCCTCATATCCGGCATACCCATCTGGGCTATTATGCTGCCGTCAATATATTCCACCATGGAATGAATGATACTTTGCGGATGCACCAGCACCTGAATCTGCTCAATACTTATATCAAAGAGCCAGGCTGCCTCCATTACCTCCAGGCCTTTGTTTACCATGGTGGCGGAATCTATCGTTATCTTGTTGCCCATCGCCCAGTTGGGGTGGGCCAGGGCATCCTCAGGCCTTACCTTATATAAATCAGGCAGCTTCCTTCCCCTGAAGGGTCCACCTGAGGCTGTAAGAATAATCTTTGATACTCTTCTTTTATCTTCTCCATTTAGTGACTGAAATATAGCTGAATGCTCACTGTCAACCGGCAATAGCAAGATCCCTTTTTCCTTAACCAACGGCATAATAATATGCCCTGCGGTAACCAAGGTCTCCTTGTTAGCCAGGGCAATGTTTTTACCTGCTTTTATTGCTTCTATAGTCGGCCTGATTCCAATCATGCCAACCACAGCCGTCACCACTGTATCTGCCGCCGGCTCCGTCCCACAGGCAACAAGTCCGTCCATTCCGGCTACTATACTGACCGATAGATCCCCGATGCGCAACTTAAGCTGCCTGGCCTTTTCTTCATCATATACACAAACCAATCCCGGCTTAAATTCCCTTATCTGCTCCTCCAGCAGCTCTATATTACTGCCGGCAGCTAAAGCGGTCACCTTCAGCTTATCCTTGTGCTCCCTTACTATGTCAAGGGTTTGTCTGCCGATGGAGCCTGTTGACCCAAGTACAGATATATATTTCATAAATATTATCATGCCTTTCTAAAAGCTTAGTCAAGCTAAATAAATATCCCGCCTTATAATATAGTGCATCCTGACAGTTATCTCCCGAAAGGGGATATCAGCAGGCCTTGCTTCTTTGTTTGATTTTGATTTGGAAGGATAACATTATTGTATGGAAGGATTACAAATAATATTTTAAGAACAATGCTAAATAGTATACTATAGGTGCGGTTACTATTATACTGTCAAACCTGTCCAGTATTCCACCATGTCCCGGGATAAGACGACCATAATCCTTGATATTGTGATTTCTTTTTATAGCCGAGGCTGCCAAATCTCCCATCTGGGAGATAACGCTTGAGGCTGCGGCTATTATCGGAAGTATAAGCTGCGGATTAGTTAAATCCGATAGCTGCCCCTTTATGCATGTAGCATATATAAAGGCTATCAAAGCCGCACCCACTACTCCCGCTATACAGCCCTCCAGGGACTTTTTCGGGCTAAGCTTGGGTGTGACCTTATGCTTGCCAAACAGCATGCCAATGCAATATGCACAGGTATCGGAGCCCCAGGAGCCTATGAAAACAAGCCATATAATCAGCGCCCCGTCCTCAAGATTTCTTATCTGATATATGTACGACAGCATTACACTGACATAAAACAATGCCAGAAATGCTATCGCAACCTGTTCAATCGTATATTTAGGAAATCTGATTACATATACAAACATCAACAGTGTAAGAAAAGCAACAAACAGCATCATATTGTGCTGGCTTTGGTTAAGATATATTAAGAAATAGTACACAACAGCCGTTATATACCCAAGTATACCGGGTAAGGCCCTGTTAATTTTAAAAATTTTATACAGCTCCATCATTCCCACAAGCGAAATCACAAGAAGGACGCCAAAGAGCACATTGCCGCCCAATATCATGACTGTAATCGTAATTGCCATCAATATGATCCCGCTTATTAATCTGGTAATAAACATTACATGCCTCCAACCTGCATACCCTCGTATGCCTTATTAAAGCCTGCTATGATATCGCACCGAATTTCCTCTCCCTGCTGCCGTAATACTCCACAGCCTTCCTGAGCTCATTTTCGTCAAAATCAGGCCATAATACATCCGTGTAATAAAACTCTGTATATGCAGATTCCCACAGCAGAAAGTTGGATATCCGATATTCTCCGCTGGTGCGTATCAGCAGATCCGGATCAGGAATATCCTTCATATCCAAATATCCGGCAAAGCATTTTTCATCTATATCATCAATGCTTATTATATTCGATTTTACATCAGCCGCAATAGCTCTTACAGCACGGACAATTTCATCCCTGCCACCATAATTTATGGCCACCTGCAGCTTCAGGCCTGTATTGCCGGCGCTGGCCTCCTCAAGCGCTGCTATGCTTTTCTGAATCTTCTCCGACAGTCTCGACTTGTCTCCTATTATCCTCACCCGTATATTATTCTTTGCACTGGTCTTTATACTGGTATCCAGATAATTCTGCAGCAGCTTCATCAAGGAATCCACTTCCTCCTTTGGCCGCTTCCAGTTTTCAGTCGAAAATGCGTAGACCGTCAGGTATTCAATACCCATCTTGTAGGCTATTTCACATATTTTCTCTACATTTTTGCTTCCCTGGCTATGCCCATAGTTGCGGGGCATCATCCTCTTCTTTGCCCATCTGCCGTTGCCGTCAAGAATTATGGCAACATGCTTAGGCACCTTCCTGTCAGTTTCCTGCATGAACAATTCTCCCATTATTACTTGTCAGATTATATATTAATCTATTCTGTCATCCTTCAGCTATTTCCATCCGGAACTCAATCGATTGAATCCTTACATATTTTCAAGGGTGTGCCCTGGGTAAGCATTGGCCTACTGACACACCCCGTAACTTTTATACCGTAAGAATTTCCTTTGATTTTTCATCCAAAATCTTATCTATTTCCCCAATGAACTTGTCTGTCAGCTTCTGAACCTCATCCTCAAGATGCTTGAATTCATCCTCGGATATCTCGCTGTTCTTATGCATCTTCTTGTAATGGTCATTGGCATCACGTCTTATATTTCTTATAGCCACCTTGGCATTCTCAGCCCTCTTCTTGACATCCTTGACAAGCTCTTTTCTTCTTTCCTCGGTCAACTCCGGAAATACAAGACGTACAACCTTGCCGTCATTTGTAGGTGTAACCCCCAGATCCGAGGCTAAGATTGCCTTTTCTATATCCTTGATTAATCTACTCTCCCAAGGCTGTATCTGAATAACCCTGGCTTCCGGAACAGAGACATTGGCAACCTGCTGAATGGGTGAAGGTTGTCCATAGTAATCTACCCTTATTTTGTCAAGAAGACGGGGATTGGCTCTGCCGGCACGGATTCCGACAAATTCCTCCTTCAAGGTATCAATAGTTTTCATCATTTTATTATTAAACTGCTCTAATCTTGAATCCATAGCAATACCTCCATTATATGTTTTTTACTGAATTGAAAGGATTCATCATATTGCTAATTTCCAACAGCCTATTAACTATGCTGTTATAACAGTACCGTCCGATATTCCCTGCGCAGCCTTTACTATGCTGTCCGGGGCTGCCAGATCAAACAGAAGCATCGGCATCTTATTTTCAATGCATAAGGCGGTTGCAGGCAGGTCGATTACCTTAAGCTCCTTGCTTAACAGCTCCTGGAAGGTTACTGTGCTATACCTTTTTGCTTCAGGATTGGTGCGGGGATCGCTGTCATATACAGCATCAACCGATTTAGCCATCAATATTATGTCGCAATCCAGCTCAATCGCCCTCAAGGCTGTCGCCGTGTCAGTAGAGAAATAGGGATGTCCTGTTCCTCCAGCCAGCATTGCAACTCCGCCCTGCTTCATAAAATCCAGCACATCATCCTTGGAAAATAATCTGGTCATGCTGCCACATGCAAAGGGAGTAAAGACCTGAGCCGGCACACCGACATAACGAAGTATCTCGGAAACATATATACAGTTCATGACTGTTGCCAGCATACCTATCTGGTCAGCCTTTGTCCTGTCTATTGTTTCACTTGTTCTGCCTCTCCAGAAATTTCCGCCGCCTATTACTATACTGACCTGAATTCCTTCATCAATCAACTGCTTTACCTGCTTTGCCACTCCAATACAGGTAAGCTCGTCAAAAGCATGTTGCTTATCCCCGGCTAAAGCTTCTCCGCTAAGTTTCAGTAAAATTCTTTTATAAGCCTTCATAAATCCGTTATGCCTCCATATATACCGCAGCAGAGCTGCCCTTTATCGTCCGGTATCATTCATCCATCCGTATTCCAGTTTATCCTGATTTACGGATACGATAAAGGCCAACCATATCATATTATGATAAATATATCATATATGATTTACCACATTATTCAAATATATTATCAAGATCAACATCTGCGTAAGCCAGGGAGCAATAGCCGTCGATAACCGCACCGTTATTCACCTGTACGGACTTGGCCTTGATATTGCCCTTGATAATTGCTGTTGAATCTATCACAACAGGTCCATTAATATCGATTTCACCCTTTACCGCTCCTGCAAACACAGCGCTTGTAGCTGTAATATCACCAATAACTACCGTGCCAAGCGCTACCTTTACACTGCCTCCGCTTATTATGCTACCCTCAAAGCGGTCGGAATTAATATAAACCTCAGCAGCCGAGGAGTTGCCCTTCACATGACCGGTTACGGAAAGCTTACCAAGACATTCGACATCACCGATAACCGTTCCCCTGATATCCAGAGAACCGTCCGTACTGATGCTGCCGTTGATCTTGGTTCCCTTGGTAATGATGGTTACGTCATCCTCATTTACACTGGCAGCCCGCACCTTCTGGGCCGGGTTAGCCTCGCTGACTGAGCCTTCTGCTTCCTTTGCCTGTGTCTGAGCCTGCTCCTTCTCCTCCTCATCGGCATTCAAAGCATCCAGCAGCTCCTGATCAACATTATCATCCACAGCCGCTTCCATATCAGCTTCGGTTTCCTTCGCCGCTTCTGTCTCATCCTGCGCTATTTCATCAAGCAGCTCCTTCATCTTTTCGCTTTCTGCCTCAGTATTCTGTACAGTTTCGTCCGAATCAAGCGTATTAACCATCTGGTCACTGCTGTCATCCTTTTTGTCATCCGGCAGCAGCTCATTGACCGCCTGTTGCAGATCTTCCTTGAATTCCTTGAAAAAGCCCATCGGTGATTACCTCCATATGTATTAAATTTATTTAACTGAATCCGCTTTAATCATCTGTATCGGCTTTACACTGGGGTCCAGTGGATATAGCTCTGCTCCTTCTAAAAGCAGCTCTTCCAATAGCGCAGGCAAGGTTCTTACTGTTGCCTTCTTGGAAGCAGCATCATGCAACAATACTATGGAAGTTTTTTTTGCTTCCACACCTTTTAGCACATTGTCTATCAGCTGTTCATCGGTATATTTTATATTGGTTGCATCCCCGTTCAGCACATTCCAGTCATAATAAACTATGGATTTTTCCTTCAGATATTTAATGAACTCATCCATTCCCTTCTTGTTAACCTTATTGGCGCTGCCACCCGGGAAGCGGTATATTTTAGGTTCCAATCCAGTAGTATCATATAACAAATTCCATAGCTTTGTAAAGTCCTTATCAAAATCTTCTACCGAATTATAAATTTTATCATATTTATGCGAATAGGAATGCATCCCAATGGTATGGCCTTCATCAACTATTCTCTTATACATAGCCTTGGAAAATGTATCGGTTTTTCCCACTACGAAAAATGTTGCCTTAACACCGTAATCCTTAAGTATATCAAGAATATCATCCGTGTATATGCTTGGTCCGTCATCGAAGGTCAGATACACCTTTTTACCGGCAAAACGCCCCGGATTGCCTGATGAGCTAAGCTCACCTTCCTTATCGGAATCCTTTTCTGCAGCATCTGCTGCTGTATCGCCCCTCTTATCGTCCTCAATATTCTCTGCCGGATTATCCGCCTTATTGGCAGGCTCATCCGTCTTAATATCTGTCTGAACATCTGTCAGTCTGTCAACAGGCACCGGCAAGCTCCCAGGCTCAGGAGTTGTTTGCCCGTCATTTGTCCCTGTATCCGGAGGATTATAGTAGCCTGCATCCTCTTCTGTTACAGCAGGCGTCACCTGCTGCAAATCCCTGCTGCCTGAAGCCGCATTTTCCGGAGCCTGTGACAGCTCGTCAGGAGCTATTACAGAGTCGGCTCTGTCAGGTATATCTGCCGGTTTTTCTGCTGCATACGCTATATTTTCCGAGCTATTGTAATTCAGAGCTTCGTCAGGCAAATACAGCATCATCAGCCTGTTCACCTGATTCTGCAGCTTCACCATCCTGACACCTAGATAAACACAGCATATGGACGGGAATATCATGAATATCAGTACAAAGGCAATAATAACCGTCTTAATTGTATTGATTCGTCTGCGCCTTTGCTCTTTTTTTTCATTGCTCCTGTTATCTTCTGTGGTATTGATCATATATCTGACCTCAATCCCGCTATTATTTCTTAAAAATATTTTACCATAAATAACAATAATACGCAAAGCTTAATATAAGAAAATTCAAAACCTGCCACCTTTCAGGCCCACATACCACTATAGCTTGTGTATCTCACAAAAGATCAGGTTTTTTATGGGAAGTTCACAGGAAACTCCTGTAGAATGTAAGCTCTATATAAAATCTAATCAACAGGAGATTAAGAAAATTGTCATGCTAAGATAAACCGTCCAGGTTTGCAGCCTGAACGGTCCTGAACTAGATTTGAAGTAGATAGTTATTTATATTTTTATTGTGTCGGCTTTCTACCCTATACCCAGCTTCTGCAGAACCTCTTCAAATTTTTCTATATCTATAGGCTTGGCGGCATATGCATTGCAGCCGTATTCAAAGGCCTGCTGTACAAATTGGGTCTCGGCCAGGGCTGTTGTCATAATTATCTTAACTCTTTTTTCGGCAGGTATTTTCCTTTGGTTTTCCATATCCCTGATATTTTTGAGAACCTTGACTCCATCCACCTTTGGCATCATGATATCAAGACAAATCAGCTCATAGGGCTGCTCATCCTTCAGAGCTATCATATACGCATCCAGCGCCTCCAGGCCGTCTACAACTATGTCACACTCTCCGTACCTTGACAGGTATTTCTGCAGAATTTGCCGGCTAACTAAATCATCCTCGGCAATCAGTATTCTCATATTATCGCTCCTTACTTCTTAGTCATTTTTTGCTTTTTCCAGAATATCAAAATAGGATCTGATTTTCTTTGTTCCGGTACCACCAAACTTTTTGGTAAAGGTTGATTCAATCTGGCTGAAGCTTTTAAACAGCCTGCCCTGATCCTCCTGTGCTATACCAATACCGGTATCCACAACAGAGAATTTTAAGCTAACCTCATCATCTTTGACATAAAGTCTGGTAATATCGACACTGACACTTCCTTTTTCGGTAAATTTTATCGCATTGCTTATCAGGTTACTGAGCACCTGGCGAATTCTGTGAGGATCTCCGATTAATACGTCAGGAATTGAGGAACTGAATGAGTACCTGAAATCAAGCCCCTTCTCCTCCGCCTTCCTGGCATGGGTTTTAATAATTTCCTCTATCAGCTCCCTGATATCGAAGCTGATATATTCAATAGATAATTTTCCTGCCTCCATTTTTGAAAAATCCAAAATATCATTGATTAAATTCAGCAAATGGCTGGCGCATGCCTTGGCATCAGGATATTATCACTGTAGTCTCTGGCTTTAATGAGGGCCTTCTCCCTCATCTTGCTTTCGGTAATATCCAATAAGGTTAATATAGCTTCAGTTTTATCCTTCAGGTACATTGGATTAACACTCAGCTTAATCCAGATTTCCTTAATCCGACCATCAATAACAAAGCTCTTTAAGGCTTCCACACCGGAGGTTATTTTGCCAAAGGCTATCGCCTCATCTACAGCCTGTTTTAAATCACAGAGTTGGCAGTCGGGAGTAATCCCACAATCCTTGTCACTTCTATAACAGCCGGTACAGTTAAAGGCCTCACCAAACCTTTTGCCCAGCACGTCCTCCCGTTCCTTCTTAAAATAACTGAGGGCAGCATTATTTATCTGGACGATTCTGTACTCGGCATCAATATTTATAATTCCAATCGGAGCGCTGGCAAATATCGAATAGAGGTTGGCCCTTACATTGTCATTCTCCTTTTCGATAAGCTTCAGCCTGGTTATGTCACGAAGCAGTATAATTGCTCCGATTATTTCATTTTGCTGATTTTTAAGAGATGTACAGGTAGCTGATACATATTTTTGAGTATTATCCCTTGCTATAATAACCGTATCATGTACAAGACCGTACAAGCCGTCAGCCGCAACCGCTTTTTTTATGGGACTTTCAACCCTTTCATATGTGCCCTCCTTATAAAAGCGGACAATATCATCAAAGGCATGTCCCAGTAATTCTGCCGAACCTGTCAGCAGCATCTTCTCTGCAGCTTTGTTGCTGTAAATTATCCTGCAGTCCTTATCGGTAATTATTAATGCTTCTCCTATATCAAATAATGCTTTAGCAGCCATATCAAAATCTATACCCTGCAAGATCCTTTTATCCATAGCCATACACCAGCACCCTCATTTTTAGATTTTATCAGTTTTTGTCCTTCATACACATATTTAACAATAATTTGGCTATGTTATCAAGATGAACCTGCTTGTCTACAGCTCCGATATTATAGGCAGCCTTCGGCATGCCGTATATAACTGACGATTCCTCATCCTGGCCTATCGTTTTTGCGCCCCTTCTTTTCATCATTAGAAGGCCCTTTGCTCCGTCATAGCCCATTCCGGTCAATATAACACCGACTGCGTCTTCTTTAGCCTCCCTGGCAACTGATTCAAACAGGACATCAACACTTGGACAATGGCCGCTCACCTTTTCTCCTTCCAAGCATTCAACCCTGTATCTGTCTCCAACCCTTTTTACAGTCATATGCTTATTTCCGGGAGCTATAAGCACCCTGCCCGGACAGACATAATCTCCATGGCAGGCTTCCTTAACCTCCAGCATGGAGGAATTATTCAGCCTTTCAGCAAACATCCGTGAAAATACCGGTGGTATATGCAGGACTACAACGATACCGGGCATACCTGCCGGCAGTTGGCTAATAATTCTGCCTATTGCCTCACATCCTCCTGTTGAGGCACCTATTGCGATAATCTTCTGCGTATCCAGTTCTGCGGCCGCCTGTTGCCACAAGACTCCCCTGCTTTGCTCGCTTATCCTGACCTTGGACAGGGAAGCGGCTTTGATTTTTATGATTATATCCCTGATAAAGCTCTCAACCTCTCTGACATCTGCAGCATTCGGCTTAGGGATAAAATCCACCGCTCCTGCATTTATGGCATCAAAAACAACCCCGTTTACTGCGCTGATAACAATTATCGGCAATGGATACTGTGGCATCAGGCGTCTGATAAACTCAATCCCATTCATCCTGGGCATTTCGATATCACATGTCATTACATCCGGATTAAATTCCAAAATCTTGTCTTTAGCCTCAAAAGGGTCACCGGCTACAGCTACAACCTCGATATCCTTATCTGATGAGATGCCCTTTTTAAGTATCTCGCGAAATACCAGGCTGTCATCAACCACCAGGACCCTTATTTTTTTACTGATATGCAATTAACCACCTCATAATCTTGCTTTAAAATCCTGCAGCCTTTTTGCTGCATTAATTTTTAATCCTGCTGTTTTTGACGGCATCCGCTTAATCCTTTCTGTATACCGCCGGCATTATATATCTGAAATTTGACGTTCCCTTTTCAATTGTCTCAGAATGTCCGATGAATAAATATCCGCCGGATTCCAGCTGATTATAGAATTTATTGATAAGTCTTTGCTTGATTTCCTTGTCAAAATATATCATAACATTTCGGCAAAAGATAACATGAAATTTCCGCTTGAAGGGGAAAATATCATCCATCAGATTCAATCTTCTGAAGATTACCTCATTTCTTATTCTGTCTACTACCTTCAGCCTGTTTTCATCCACCTTCTGAAAATAATTAAGCCTCCATTGGGGGGATATATTCTCCAGCTCCTCCTTTTCATAGCAGGCATTAATCGCCTTCTCCAACACCTTGCTGGAAATGTCTGTTGCCAGGATTTTGGTATCCCACCATACCTTATTCCTTCCCAGAAGCTCATCTATAATCATAGCCAGAGTGTAAGGCTCCTCTCCTGAAGAGCACCCCGCGCTCCAGATCCTCAAATCCCTGCTTTTTTCATTCTGCAGCAAATATGGCATCACAACTTCCCTGAAATAGTGGAAATGCTCCGCCTCCCTCATAAAATAGGTATGATTTGTTGTGATCTTGTTGATTAGGGTGTTGAGAGCCATTCCGCTTTTATCCGATAAAACATAATTTATATAATCAGTGTAATTGCTGAAGCCGTTTTTTACCAGCTCATTATACAGCCTCCCCATAACCAGGTTTCTTTTTTCACTTCTCAGGTTGATTCCATACTGCTTTCTGATATAGGCAGACAGCTGTTCAAACTCCTTGTCTGTAATTGCAATCATATTACCACCTGCTTTCTCTACTGTCATGGAGCTGTCTTATAAAAAATATTTAATATAACGGAAGGGTTTAGTTGCTAAGACAGCTCCATTTAATAGAGTTTTTATAATCTATATAAAATTAAGGGGGTAGCGGATTTAGTATTTTCCAAAATCATTATCATTTAAATTAATTGCTCTCCTTGCAGGGGCCGGCTCATTTATGCCTGCCGCCATTATTCCATTGCTACTACCCGCCGCCATATTGTCCAGCATCTTCATGACATCCGGATTCATTTTTTCATAGCCATTAAGGCCTTTTGCATCTTTCTTCAGTCTGTATCTGCTTACCATTTCCTTAAGAAGGCCGGTCTGTCCTGAAAGCTCTTCACTGGCAGATGCGCCCTCCTCAGAGGTTGCGGAGTTGTTCTGTACCACCTCGGACACCTGCAGTATGCCCTGGTTGATCTGGCTGATACCGGTAGCCTGCTCATTTGAGGCAATTGCTATATCATTAACCAGGGCTGCTACCTTGTCAACCTCATTGACTATCTTGGCCAGGGCATCCGCTGTTTCCTTAGCTATTCTGGTCCCTTCCTCCGTCTTCTTTATTGAGCCTTCTATCATATCTGTGGTTTCCCTGGCAGCATCCGCAGAACGTGCTGCAAGATTTCTTACCTCCTCGGCTACAACTGCAAAGCCTTTACCGTGTTGCCCTGCTCTTGCAGCCTCAACTGCTGCATTAAGCGCCAGAATATTTGTCTGGAAAGCTATATCATCAATTACCTTGATAATCTTTGAAATATTGGATGATGCTTCATTGATTTCATATATAGCCTGCAGCATTTCCTTCATATGGGTATTCCCCTGAGCTGCATCCATTTTGGCCTCATCCACCAGATTATTGGCCTGGCTTGCATTATCGGCATTCAATTTAGTCTGGGAGGATATTTCCTCCAGTGATGCAGTCAGTTCTTCTATCGAGCTGGCCTGTTCGGTAGCTCCCTGTGACAGGACTATACTTGAATCAGAAACCTGCTTGGCTCCCATCGCTACCTGGTCCGCAGCTGCAGCAATTTCCGTAAGAATCTCATTATTACTTTGAACCAACTGGGCCAGCTTCTTGCCCAGCAAATCCTTCTCAGAACGGATTGGCACATCAACCGTCAGGTTTCCTTCAGCGATTTGCTCAGCCACCAAGGCCTGAGCCCGAATATTTTCTACCATTCTTCTGAAGGATTCGGCAAGCTTTCCAATCACATCCCTTGTATCTGCCTTTACATCAACATTAATATCGCCCAAAGCCATGCTGTCTGCCGCCAGAACCATAGCATTAATAGGCTTGCTTATAATCCTTGATATATAAAATCCAAGTACAAGTGCAATAATTATTCCAGCCAACACTACAAAAGTCATAGTTTCCGAAGCCTGCTCCACAAGTCTGGTATTGGCTTCTATCATTATCCTTCCTTCATTGGTGTTATACTCCGACAATGCACTGAAGGCATCCTGTAAGCTGCTGCCAATATCAGCCACCTCACCAAACAGCAAATCCTTTGCTATCTGGCTTTGTCCGGACTTTTCATAATCCACCACCTGCAGAATTCTAGGCTTGTATTCATTCCATAATATACTGAGCTTATCAAAAAGCTGGCGATCCTCTTCAGAATCTATTCCTTTATCATAGTTTGCCAAAACCTCTTCATTCAGCTCAAGAGAATGGCTGACCTTTTCATATGCCTCTTCCTTTTCATCTCCTTCAAGAAGAAACATTCTGTTGGAATAGAATCGTATTCTTTGATAGTATATTTCAGCCGTCATTTTCCAACTGATATAATTCCATATCCTTCAAAAATATGGTTTGCTGAAAAAGATCAAAAACCTTGTCATAGGAGAGATTGCTTTTAAAGAAGATGGTAAAGCCATTCTTTTTGATAAATTCGGCGCTCTCATCATTGTCCATAATATCGGCCGGTATGTAGCTTATGTCAGCAGCATGCTCCTTAAGATTATGAACAATGGTATATGCACGGATATTTTCCATCTCACAGCCATCTGAAAAATAAATAATAGCTTTATAGGAATTGGATAAGCTTTTCTCCTCTACCCTCTTGCTCATTATGTAGTACTGAATATTTTCAGCCGGCTCCTGTGCTTTGCCTCAGCTTCAGAGTTGTTGGTATCAGAGCTGTTATCCTTCTTTAGGGCAAGCAGATATTCCTTATATGCCTCTATCAGCTTGCCTGCATCTGCGTCAACCGGATCACCGTTATTCAATTTTTAAAGCTCAATTTTAATAAAATCTATACCATCCAAAATCAGATCAGACAGATATGTAAAATCGATACTTGCAGGGTTTTCTTCTCGAATATAAAAGAAAATATCCTCGATAGAATGAGCCAGATTGGAAATGTCCTTAAACAGCATCATGGTGGAGGAGCCCTTTATTGTATGCATTATCCGGAAGATATCATTTATCGCTTCCCTGGAAAAGCCTCCGTCCTTTTCGCTGTTTAGAATGTGCTTTTCTAATTGTTCAATTTGCTGTGCTGTTTCAAAAATAAACATTTCAATCATAGGTTCGTGGTTGATATTGCTGCTCATTTTTCGCCTCCACAATTTATTCAGCAACCAATACCGGCAGCTTATGGCTTCATACCTTTGAGAGAACCTTAATCAGATCATCTTCCGAAAACGGCTTTACAAGAAAGCTTTTTGCTCCCGCAAGAATTGATTCCTTTACCAGCGCCTCCTGTCCCATAGCCGACAGCATTACCACCCTGGCGTCAGAATCAAGCTTAATAATATGCTTAAGAGCATCAATTCCTGACATATTAGGCATGGTAATATCCATAGTTACTAAATCCGGCTTGAGTTCCCTGTACTTTACAATGGCATCCAGGCCGTCCTCGGCCTCTCCAATTACCTCAAATCCGTTTCTTGTCACCATACTTTTAATATGAGTCCTCATAAAGGAGGAATCATCACAAACAAGAATTCTCTTCATCCTTCATCACCTTATCCTAATGTTTCTTTTGTATAATCTGTTTTTTAATCTTTTGTATAATCTTTTGCTTTAACCGGTTGCTTGAACTGGCGTTTCAAATGGCAAATGATGCCAGAATAGAGTTTAATGAGGAATTAAATCGTTCCTTAAGTGAAAAGTTTCTGCTAAATCTCCATTTCAGGCAAGTTTCCCTGAAGGCTCCTGAAATGATATCCGCCAGAAGTTCAGCGTCGATATCCTTCCTTATTTCATTTTGCTTTTTTGCCTCATCTATTAGCTTTTTAAAAGAAGCTGTGATCTCTGAAAAACAATAGACCTGACCTTTTCCTCCAGCTCCGGCTCATACCTTAGCGTATCCATCAGCTGGGTAATAACCGTAATAGCCGGATAATTTTCATAAAATTCAGCCAAAGAGCTTAAGAAAAATCTGATGGCATCCAGAGGATTCAGCTTTTTCAGCATCGTCGTCTGATATAGGTCATTGTCAAACTGGGTAAAATAATCCAGTACCGCCATCAGCAAATCATTCTTGTTCCTGTAATGTCTAAATAGCGTAGCCTCCGATACACCCTCCCTCGATGCAATTTCTCTGGTGGACAGGTTCATGATACCTATTTCATCAATTATCTCCAGAGTGGTTATTATTAATTTGTCCTTTCGATGAAGTATACTTTTCATCTTTATCACCTACCGTAGTAATCACTTACTTACTCCTTTATTATATAGGTGGCTCGAATATTGTCAACAAATTATAATTAAAATATTTTATTTTCGAAAAATGTCATAAAAATTTATTAAAAATTCCGTATAATCAGGACATTATGCTTACGAAAACTATTTAAGATTTTTGAAGGAAAGTAAAATAATATAAGCCTTCGTTCGGTAATGCGAATCACGATTAATAAGCCGGGTCAAGAAATGAAAAAGCGCTCCGCAGCCGGGGCGCCAATCAAGTATCCTGAAATTAATCATCAGTTCGGGTTTGCTCATCTATCCATGCCAAATATGCCGCATATGCATTTTCCACATCAACAAGCATTATTTCCGGTGTTTCATATGGATGCAGCTGTAAAAGCTTTTGCTCCAGCCTGGGATATAATTCCTTTCTTGTTTTGAACATGACCAAATCCTCATCATCATGGCAGAGCTCTCCCTTCCAGGTATAATGACTTTTTATTTTAATTTCCTGAACACATGCCGCCAGCCTGCTTTGAATAATCTCGTTGATTACCGGCTTTGCCTGCTGCTCACTGGCAAATGTCGTCATTACTATTCCATATTTGCCCATTCGTTATTCCTCCTCTTTTTAGTCATAGTGCCATTTAAGCTCCTATATGTTTTCTTCATCTCCTTTTTAATTTTATAATTCTTTATAATCTATCTCAATATATCAATATATAAAATGTTACATTCGGCCAATTTAAGTCCTCAGAATAATCAGACCTGTAAATCCACCAAGTACATATCTAATAAAGCATAATATCTAGTGGCATAAAGAAACAGGTGCAGTATAAAATTACCCACCTGCTTCTTATATTCTTTACTTTTTCATTTATCCGTCGGTTGTATTATTGCTCGACACCTTCGGCTGTTTTGCTTGCTACAACATCGTCTGTTAAGCCAAGCCTCACCCATCTCTGATGCGACAATGATTACCTAATGACCTGGTCCAATAATCTAATTAGAACTTTTTGTACATATCCTTCTTTGTTCCGCAAACAGGACATTTGTCCGGTGCTTCGTCAAGAACGGTATGACCGCATACAGGACAGATGTAAACAGCCTTAAGCTCCATATCATTTCCTTCCTTTACCAAATCTCTTGCCTGTGCAAATAGCTCGGCATGGATTTTCTCTGCCTCCAGGGCATAATGGAAGGAACGCTTGGCTCCTGATTCATTCTGAAATTCTGCAGCATTCAGATATACTGGGTACATTTGCTCCACTTCATGCAATTCACCGTTAATTGCTCCCTGCAGGTTGTCCGCAGTCTTTGCGTCACCGAATATCGCTCCTGCAGTAACCGTAGCATCCTGAATTTCCTTGCCTATTTCCTTAAAATGATTATTTGCATGAACGCTTTCGGCATAAGCAATCGCCTCAAAGAGCCTGGCAACCTTAGGAAAGCCCTCCTTTTCAGCCACCGTTGCCCAGTAAGTATATCTCATATGGGCCATACTCTCTCCACCATAGGCGGAGCGTAGGAAATCAGCAGTCATCGCATTTCTAACTGACATTCTTATACCTCCTTGAAATATATTTGTGATAAGCCTATTCATCAGCTCAATCGCCCAGGGCGATTCCAGTTATATAAACACAATTCAATTGTTTCCTTATTTAGTACAATTATTCAGTAATATTTTATTATATATACAAATCAGCGAGAGGTTTGAAGCTTATATTTACACTATTTCCTTTTCTTGTTCTGCAATTGCTCCGGCAAATGCTATTATATAACTATTTTTTATATTTCAAGACCCTTAATATGATTTTGCATTAACAATAATGTGATATAAAATTCTCAAAAAATTCGTGCATAAATAAAATTCTTTGAAATTCTGCAAAATTTTCTAGAAAATATAGTATTTCATGCCATATTGTGATATATTAACATATAAATAGCATTAAGAAAGCAAGGGGGATCCAAACATGCAAATGTAATCAGATAATGATACATTAATTAAGCTCTGTCGGAAAGATTCATAAGCTATCACCGTATCAATTAAAGCTAGTAAACCAGAATGGTATCGTCAAATTACACAGGAAGGATGATGAGTATGAAAAGGCTCAAATATTATGTATCATTTTTTATTATTTTGTGCGCTGCAACAGCTTTATTTAAATCCAAAGCTTCTGCCCTGGACAAAGTATCCTCTCTGATATGGCCGGTCGATCCCCAAACTGATACATATTGGATTACAGCATTGGATTACTACTACGATGTTGGTAAACATGGCAGTAGTGGTATGGGAATTGATATATATAAGGATCCCAATGGAGACGGTAAAATATATGCAATTGCTGACGGAGAAATTGTAGAAAGAGTAAATGAATGCCCACACACTTCAGCAGGTGAAAAACATAAATGTGGAGAAGTTAAAAGCAGTTATGGAAATTATATAAAAATTCGTCATAATGATGGCTCATATTCATTATATGCCCATCTGCAAATTGATACCCTGACCAAAAAAGCCTCGGTTAAAGCAGGGGAAGAAATAGCAATAATGGGAAGCTCAGGCTCCAGCACCGGCGTTCATCTGCACCTGGAAATTTTTACACCAGATAATAAAAAGGACTATACATTTGATTATTTTAAAAATAATATCGATTATCAAAAGAAATTTGCTTTCAGGAATGGATTGCAGGATAAGAGCGAAAGGTATAAGGATTGGATTAGGCAAAATTATAAAGTAACTAAAAATTTTTCACCGGGTATAACTTTTTTAAGTTATAGCGGTAACAGCCACAGCAATCATACATACGATAACAGCGGATATTGTACAATTGGTGGTGAGGAATTCCCCATATCCCTGCAATCAGTGCCCAATACTAAATATCAGATCATAAATGATAATACACTAATTCGCAAGCGTCCTTATAAAACCGGAGAAGTGGTAAAGACTCTAAATAAAGGTGCAATAATAACTGTTATAGCACAGGGTAAAAACACCAAAGGTAATACCTGGTATATGCTGGTGCTGGACGACGGCTATGCCTGGGTGTACAGTGAAAATGTCAAAAAACTGCCTAAACCAAAATCCCCGACCGGATTTAAAATCACAAAAACCGGTTCAAAGACTGCGAATTTATCCTGGAATCCGGTGTCGGGTGCAACTTCCTACGAGGTCCAATAT
>JAAZDK010000232.1 GCA_012512855.1 Clostridiales bacterium | reverse complement strand
TTTCAGTTCTTTATAATTTTCCCTCTCAATATTAAGACGGGCGGCCCGCTTTATGGCAAGGGTATGGACTGTCAGGCTTTCGGGGTTCAGAAGCTTTATTTGCTCCAGGGTATCCATAAGATCCGAAAGCTTTTCCCCCGGCAGCCCAAGAATTATATCCATGTTTATATTGTCATGGCCTGCTTCCCTGGCCATCTTAAAGGCTGCGATTACATCCTCCACAGTATGTCGTCTGCCTATGATATCCAGAGTTTTTTGCTGCATGCTCTGGGGATTGATGCTGATGCGGTCAACTCCCCACTTTTTAAGCACCTTCAGCTTATCCTCGCTTATGCTGTCAGGTCTGCCGGCTTCAACACAAAATTCTTTGACATATCTAAAATCAAAGCTGTTTTTAACAAGGCCCAGCAGGCTATCCAGCTGCCCGGCAGTCAGGCTAGTAGGTGTGCCGCCGCCAAAATATACGGTTGTAAGCTTTTTGCCCGGAAAATAGCCTGCAGCATATTCTATCTCCTTTTTCAGGGCAGACAAATAGTCCTCCACCAGCTCCTGATACCTTGATACAGGATAGGATGTAAAGGAGCAATACAGACAGGTGGTGGGACAGAAGGGAATCCCGATATACAGGCTGTAGCCGTTACGGTAATCAATACTGTCCAGCAGCTGCAGCTCTCTTGCCGCTATTTCTATGCTCATGGCAATTTTACTGTCCGAGCATAAGTATTCCTGCCTCATTTTACTATATATGCTGTCCTCGTCCGCCCCACTCTCAAGCATTTCATAAACCAGCTTGGTGGGCCGTATACCGGTCAAAATCCCCCAGGGCAGGGTTTGTCCGCTTATATCGCACAGCATCCTATACAGGAGCCTTTTTACCGAATTCTTAAATGCAGCCTTAGGCTCATTTCCTGTTATATTATGCTGCCGGCTGATCCTGCCCTTATCGGCAGCAGTTATATCAACAGTTACCAGTTCGCGTAAAAAGGAAATATCAATTCTAAGACAAGGCTCCGACTTAGCTTGCTCTGACATCTCTTCATATTGCTCCCCAGCATACACCTTTATCGTTTCATCAGGATAAAAGGCCTTCACCAAAGGATATATATCATTTTCATAGGCTCTATCAGATAATATAATGTCAATCATTTTCACCATTCCTGCTTATTCCCGGCAGGCTAACTATAATAGTAAGCCATCATTATAGTTAGCCATTGTAAAATCATGATTCCTAAATTAAAATTAACGCCTGACAGGAATCCCAATTAAATAAAGTTAATGCAATTTTGAATATTAGAATGAAAAATCCCCTTTGATATACATATTATGCTCCCGCTCATGGCCGATAGTGGTAGGCAAATCATGTCCGGGATATACTACTGTAGCATCATCAAGAGGCATCAGCCTGCTCTTTATGGATTCTACCAACTGCCTGCCGTTGCCTGTAGGCAAATCGCTTCTGCCTATGTCCTCCAAAAAGAGGGTATCACCGCTGAACAATACCCCGTTTTCGGCAAAATAATAGCAGACTCCTCCGCTCGTGTGCCCCGGAGTATGAATAACCCTGATACTAAAGCCGGCCAGCTCCAGTACTTGTCCGTCCTTTAAGCATACATCCGGAACCAGGCTGCATTCTGCGCCAAAATGGCTGGAGGCATTCAGCATCGGATCAGCCAAAAGCCTTTCTTCCGCTTCATGAGCATAAATTTTGGCACTGTTTGCACGGGCAAGCTCAGCTGCAGCCATGATATGATCAAAATGACCATGTGTGAGCAAGACTGCCCTGCACACAAGGTCATTTTCCTTCAGTGTCTTTATAATTGCAGCTGCATTGTCTCCGGGATCTATGACAATGGCTTCATTTGTGTAACTGTTGCCAACTACATAGCAGTTGGTCCTTACTACACCCACAACCAGGGTGTTTATTTTCATATTACTCATAGTTCATCAGTCCTCAA
>JAAZDK010000231.1 GCA_012512855.1 Clostridiales bacterium | reverse complement strand
TCCAAAATACTCAGACTGGAGGATGAGATATCTTATCAGAAGGGGCAGATTGTCAGCAAAACCCTGGTTCAGAACAAGCATGTCAGCCTGACTCTGTTCGCCTTTGACAAGGGTGAGGAGATAAGCACCCACAGCTCAGAAGGTGATGCAATGGTGACGGTTCTGGACGGAAAGGGAAGATTTACCGTGGGAGATGAGGGTTTCATTGTCAGCAAGGGCGAAACCCTGATTATGCCAAATCAGGTTCCTCACGCTGTCTATGGTGAGGAGCAGTTTAAGATGCTGCTGACTGTTGTTTTCTGAACAAGCTCTTAAATAAAAATTAAAAAGTATAATGGCAAAGCCTGCGGAATAGGATAATACAAAAGATTGTGGAGTCTGTGTATGTTCAGAAATAATAAAATCCAGGTTATCGTTCACTGCATCGAATACGAAAAGCGCCAGAAGGTTTTTGAGGCTCTTGGATATATTAAGTATAAGCTTCCGATGATTAATTCGTATGTCCTGGAGGTGGATGAAGCAGGCTTGGAAGCCATTAAGGCCATGGAGGGGCCCCTTAATATAGAATATGACACCCATATAACGGCTCAGATGAACCGGGTCAATAAAATTATTGAAAGCGACTGGGCACATGATCGTGGCTATACCGGCAAGGGTGTAGGTGTTGCTATTGTTGATACGGGTATAGCTCTGCACAGGGATTTTATCGAAGGCGGCAACAGGGTGATAGGTTTTGTCGATTTTGTAAACCACAAATCCGAGCCCTATGATGACAATGGGCATGGATCTCATGTTGCAGGGATCATAGGCGGCAATGGCTTTTCCTCAAAGGGCAGATACAAGGGTGTAGCCCCGGAATGTAACCTGATAGGGGTAAAGGTCCTGGATCATCGGGGAGACGGTAATATATCGGATGTTCTTGCCGGTCTGCAATGGATTATGGACAACCGGAAGAAATATAATATACGTATTGTAAATATATCTGTGGGAACCTCCGCAAAAGACAATCTGGATGAAAACTCCCTTCTGGTTCAGGGAGTGGATGCCGTGTGGGATAATGGCATTGTAGTTGTGGTGGCTGCCGGCAATAACGGACCCGGACCAATGTCCATATCAACACCGGGTATCAGCAGAAAGGTGATTACGGTGGGCTCTTCAGATGACAATGTAGCCGTTGAGATTTTCGGCAACAGCAAATCCAAGGACTATTCGGGAAGGGGTCCTACGCCATTTTGCATTAAAAAGCCTGATATAGTTGCGCCGGGCTCTAACATAATATCCTGCAATATCAGTCGTTATTCCTTAAGGTCAAAGGACGGTTATGCAAATTCACCAATGATGTATACTGTTAAGAGCGGAACCAGCATGGCAACACCTGTGGTGTCTGGAGCAATAGCGTTGCTTTTAAGTAAGTATCCGAACCTTACCAATAAGGAGGTAAAGCTGAAGCTGCGTGAAAGTGCGGTCGATTTGGGACATCACTGGGAGAAGCAGGGCTGGGGTTTGCTGAATGTAAGAAGATTGCTGGAATAATCTATATTTGTTAATGATATAATAGCCTTATGAGCCTGCTTTAACATGCGTCATGAATTGATCGGAATTCATGTCAGTTTGCAGCCGAATATGAAGTCTTATACAGTTGAATTTGATATCAGTTCAGCCGGAGCCGGACCGGCTTATTGATATAATGAAAAGCCGGATTTGATAGCTTAGGATTAGTTTATTAAATTTACGATATCTTATTGAATTATTTCAAAAAACAAATTATAATTGAAGAGTAATTTGTAATTTGTGCCAGTCCTGTTTTGCAGCGCTAACTATTTATATAAGGAGGAAATGTAATATGGCTTATTTTAATGTTGGAAAAATTGAATATGAAGGCCCTCAGAGTAAGAATCCTCTTGCCTTCAAGTACTATAATCCGGATGAGAAGGTAATGGGCAAGACCATGAAGGAGCATCTGCGTTTTGCCATGTCTTACTGGCATACCTTCACATATGGCGGTAATGATCCCTTTGGTGGAGCTACCATTAACCGCGAATGGGATAAGACCAGCGATCCTATGGAGAAGGCAAAGAATAGAGTTCGTGCAGCATTCGAGTTCATGGAGAAGTGCCAGATTCCATTCTTCTGCTTCCATGATCAGGATATATCTCCCAGAGGTGCTAATCTTGAGGAGACAAACAAGAGACTTGATGAAATTGTTGCTGTTATAAAGGAAGAGATGGCAAGGACAGGCATCAAATGTTTGTGGGGTACCACCAATGCATTTGGTGACGACAAGTTTGTACATGGCGCATCAACCTCCTGCAACGCAACAGTATTTGCATATACTGCAGCCCAGATTAAGAAAGCTATGGAAATCACCAAGGAGCTGGGTGGCGTTAACTATGTATTCTGGGGCGGCCGTGAAGGCTATGAGACTCTGTTGAATACAGATACTGCTCTTGAGTTGGACAATCTTGCAAGACTTCTTCATATGGCTGTTGACTATGCCAAGGAAATCGGCTTCACAGGCCAGCTTCTGATCGAGCCCAAGCCGAAGGAGCCTACAAAGCATCAGTATGATTTTGATGCGGCAACAGTAATTGGTTTCCTGAGGAAATATGATCTTATCGATCATTTCAAGTTAAATATAGAAGCAAACCATGCTACACTTGCTCAGCATACCTTCCAGCATGAGCTTAACATCAGCAGAATTAACGGAGTATTCTGCAGTGTTGATGCTAACACAGGCGATCCGATGCTTGGCTGGGACACCGACCAATTCCCGACCAATGTTTACGATACAACACTTGCTATGTATGAAATTCTGCTGGCAGGCGGCTTCACAACAGGTGGCCTTAATTTCGACTCCAAGGTACGTCGTGGTTCCTTCGAGGATGTGGATCTCTTCTATGCTTATATTGCAGGTATGGATGCATTTGCCAAGGGCCTGAAGGTAGCTGCAAAGCTGCTTGAGGATGGCGTATTTGAGAAGTTCAAGGAAGAGAGATATGCAAGCTGGAGAACCGGTATCGGTAAGGATATTATCGATGGCAAGGTTGGCTTCAAGGAGCTTGAAGAGTATGCAATGAAGTATGGTACAACTCCTAATAGCTCCGGCAGACAGGAATTGCTTGAAAGCATCCTGAACCAGTATATTCTTGAAACCAAATAAGACGCAGGAGCATGATCCTGAAGTAATAGTGGCAAAGAGGCTGGTACCAAACGTAGCAGCCTCTTAATATAAACATTTAACAAATCAATAATGCCGATGCCTCTTATGGGCTGAAGCGGAATGGAGGTTTATCATGAGAAAGTTTGTTTGTACAGCATGTGGATATATCTATGATGAGGAAGCAGGAGATCCCGATAGCGGAATAGCTCCCGGAACCAAGTGGGAGGATGTTCCCGAGGATTGGGTTTGCCCTGTTTGCGGAGTAGGCAAGAGCGATTTTGAAGAGCAGGTATAATGCGATATTAAAAATCGTATATATAAGCAAAATGCCTTATCAGGTCAGGTTGCCTGGTAGGGCATTATATTTTACATAAAAATATATGAGATCAGCCGGTAGGATGGGCAGGATAATAAATTTACACAGCTGCGAACGGGTGAGATTATTAGCGTAAGGGTTGCATAATGGCTCAAAGGCAGAGCGATAAGGATGCATTGATTGTCAACAGTACTACAGGCGGATAATGAAGCCTTTATTCAGGAAAGTTCAGGCAAATTAATAAGATTGACAGGGAGTAAATTAATAATTATCATATAGTATTGTTACAGGTCTATTTTTTTGGAAGGAGTACACTATGCTTAATCAGTTTTCTAGGACCGAGCTATTATTCGGCAAGGAAGGAATGGAAAAATTAAAGAATGCCAGAGTGGCGGTATTCGGGATAGGCGGCGTAGGCGGCTATACTGTTGAGGCCCTTGCCAGGAGTGGGGTAGGAAGCATTGATATTATAGATGATGACAAGGTCTGTCTGACCAATATTAACCGACAGATTATTGCCAGCAAAAAAACAGTTGGCAAATATAAGGTGGAGGTAATGAAGGAACGCATTCTGGATATCAATCCTGATGCAAAGGTCGTGGCTCATCAATGCTTTTACTGTGCAGACACTGCGGATCAGTTTGATTTTTCTGAATATAGCTATATTGTTGATGCAATAGATACAGTTTCAGCAAAGATTGAGCTGGTGGTCAGGGCGCAGGAGAAAAACGTGCCTATAATCAGCTGTATGGGAGCAGGCAACAAGCTTGATCCTACAATGCTTGAGGTGGCTGATATATATGAGACATCTATATGTCCCCTGGCAAAGGTAATGCGTAAGGAACTGAGGCAGAGAGGAATTAAGAGTCTTAAGGTGGTTTACTCTAAAGAGCCGGTTAAAAAGCCCCTTGAGGATATGTCAATCAGCTGCCGCAGCCATTGTGTCTGTCCTCCGGGTACGGCAAGAAAATGTACCATCAGACGGCAAATTCCAGGAAGTAACTCATTTGTTCCGCCTGTGGCCGGCTTGATAATTGC
>JAAZDK010000230.1 GCA_012512855.1 Clostridiales bacterium | reverse complement strand
GGCCCTACCGAGCAGTTTATGCCTACCGCATCTGCTCCCATGCTTTGCAGGACTATTACGGCTGTTTTGGCATCAGTGCCGTACAGGGTTCTGCCATTGCTGTCAAAGGTCAGAGAAATCATTACAGGAAGCTCGCAGCTTTCCTTTGCAGCCAGCAAAGCGGCCCTGCATTCCTGCAGACTCATCATCGTCTCAACCATTAACAGATCTATGCCCTCATCCAGCAGGTATCCGTACTGCTCCTTATATATATCCACCAGCTCTTCAAAGGGCAGATCTCCCAAAGGCTGCACCTGCCTGCCTGTCATAGCGATATCTGCCGCTATATATTTTTTGCTTGTATCGCCGGTTTTTTCCCTGTATTCCGCTATAGCCTGTTTGCTGAGCCTTACAAGATTTTTATTTATCTGCTCTATCTGCTCCGACAGCCCGTATTCAGCCAGCTTTATACGATTGGCCGTAAATGTCGGGGCAAGCAATATATCCGTTCCTGCTTCAAGAAACTCTCTCTGCAAATCAATAAGCACCCGGGGATTATTAAGAATCCATTCCTCCGGGCATACCCCTACAGGCATTCCCCTTTTTTGCAGGTTTCTGCCTGTTGAACCATCCAAAATTACGATTTTTGATTTCACCAGATTTAAAAACTCATCTCTTGTCATAGCAAACCTCTTTCTGCAGTATCTTATAAAATTATGATAAGTAAGCATGTGCAAAAAACCTGCACATGCCTGCACACAATTTTCTACCTGTTCAGAATCTTCTCCAGAAGGCTTACCCGGTTAAAGGGCAGCATAAAGTAATATCCGTCGGCAACAGAATCAAGCTTTTCTATCATTTCCCTGGCAAGCCGGGCGCCGCATTCCTCTGCCTCCTGGCGTGACATATCAGGCCGGTACCTTTGTATTACCTCATCAGGTACACAGATCCCGCTGACCTCGTTCTTGATAAAGTTGGCGTTTTTATAGCTTACAAATGGCATAATGCCGCATAATATCTTGGTATTTAGCCTTTCCTTGATATAGCCTATCCGCCATACATCCTCATCTGAATATACAGGCTGGGTAAGGAAATATGTCGCTCCTGCCTCAATCTTTTTTTGCATTCGTTCTATTATTTTATCAATATTTCCCCTGCTCTGGTTAAGGGCTCCACCAAAGTAAAATGGATCAGCTGCAAAGAGCTCCTCATTCATTTCCTTTACAAAATTCATCAGCTGAATGGAATTGTAGTCAAATACTCCGGTGGTCCTGGTCCTGACCTCAAGCGGCACAGGATCACCTGTGACGATAAGCAGGTTTCTGATGCCATGTATATATGCCCCCAAAAGAGCGGATCTGATGGCAATCATATTACGGTCCCTGCAGCAGATATGAGGCATTACCCGCAGGCCGGTATTGTCAGCTATCTTCAGGCTCATCAGAATGGAATCCACCCTGCTTCTTCCCATAGGTGAATCTGCAATTGTTATAATGTCAGCCCCAAGGGCCTTTATCCTGTGGGCACATTCCATTAATCTATCTATCTCGGCATTATAGGGAGGATCAAGCTCTACCGCAATGACCTTCTTCCCACTGCCAAATAATTGATAAAACTCATTTTCCCTTACTGCTTCCGCCTGCTCCTGACATTTTACGCAGCTAAGCTGCCCTCTGCCTCTATCGGCTGCATCCTTTTCAGGGCTGCCTTCGGCAGCTATCTTTCTGGTCAGATTTCTTATATAAGCGGGTGTTGTACCGCAGCAGCCTCCTATGATATTGATGCCAAGCCGGGCTATCTTGTTCATATTTTCAGCAAAATACAGGGCATTATCAATAAAGACCATCCTGTTCTGCATCTGCTCAGGATAGCCGGCATTTGGCGACGAATAAATAAATTTATTATTGGGAAGTGATATATTCTGAAGTAATTGATACATATGGCCTGAGCCTACCGCACAATTAAGGCCACAGGCATCCACTCCCTCGATTTGCGCACATCGCTCAAGCAGCTTTGATGCACTTATTCCGTCAATAGAATAGCCGTTCTTGTTCACAGAAAAGCTGGCCAATATAAAGGTAT
>JAAZDK010000229.1 GCA_012512855.1 Clostridiales bacterium | reverse complement strand
AGCTTCTTGACCTTGTCAAATACCTGTTTTAGTACTTCCCTCTGTTTTGCTGTCCGCGAGAAGTCCGAGCCAATATAGCGGTTTCTCAAATATCCCAGTGCCTGCTTGCCATTCAGCAGCAGGGTTCCGGCTTCCTTAATGCAGTCAAGCTCTTCATCATTGCCGGTTAATTTATTAAGCTCCTTTACATAGCCATTAATAATAGGAATATCCTCCTTGCCAACATTTACGGTCACACCGCCTACAGCATCCACCATATCTATAAAGGCATAAAAATCAATTACTACAAACTTATCCACGCTTATTTTAAAATTCTGCCTTATAGTATCCAGCAGCAGGCTTGCACCGCCAAATGCATAGGCTGCATTAATACGGTTGGCTTCCTTCCTGCCCGGTATTTTCAGGTATATATCCCTAAGTATCGATGTAGCAATTATACTTTTAGTCTTTTTATTTATGGATATAAGGATCATGGCATCAGAGCGGCCCTTCCCTCCGCTTTTGCGGGTATCACTGCCTATCAGCAGGATATTAAGTACATTATTGTCATTCTTTATCTCGCTGTATGCCAGATTATCCTGTAATCTCCTTTCCAGCTCGGCTATTTCATCCTCTGACGCAGCCGACAACTGACTGTTACCTGCTTCGGACATTATATCTGTATCATCAATCTCCTGCATCAGGCCGCCCTCACTGCTCTGTTTGCCGCCTGCATCAGCAGCCATATGCCCTTCTGCTTGCTCCTCCTGCATATAACCGTTTACATAGGGCATATACTGCCCCTCTGCAGCTTCCGCCATATAGGCAGTATTGTCAACAATATTTATCCTGGCAATCATACTGCGGATATACAGATATGAAAAAATGAGCAATACCGCTGCCAGGCCTGCAACGGACGATATAATTATAATCACAAATTTCCTTTTATTATGCGTTAACTTCATAATCTCACCATGTATATAATTATAGGAGGACATGTATAATTTTTAGCAGGGATGAATAAAGCGAAAGCAGAAGCCGGAAATCAGCCCTACCAAACCTGGCTTTGCACTAGTCAACCTGATTGGCAGCAATCCCGGTGTTTTTTCTATTATAGGATTTTCTCCCGTATCTTCCATAATAGCCATAGCCGTATCCGTATCCGGCCGGCATGTGCCTTACATTGTTCAACACGCATCCGATTATTTCGGCCCTGCTGCTTTCAACAATATGCTCCATTCCCTGCTGTATCTGCCTGACCCTGGAATAGTCCTGTCTGATTACATAAATTACACCATCTGCATATTTGGCCAACTCAATGGTATCTGATATAACAGCGGAGGGAGCGCTGTCAAGAATAATGTAGTCATATTCCTCCTTAAGCTGCTCCAGAATAGAACCGATAGCTCTTTTCCCTAAAATTTCCGATGACTCCTCTAGCGGTTTAGAGCATGCCAGGACTGCTATTTTATATTCATCATAATACCTGATGGCATCAGTAAGCTTTTCCTTCTCCTTCAAAACATCATTCAGACATACAGTCCCGGCTGAATATGGCAGCATTTTCATGATACTGGGTCTTCTGAAATCACAGTCCACCAGTATAACCTTCCTGTCCAGCTCGGCCATTGCAGTGGCAAGATTAAAAGCAAATGTGCTTTTACCCTCTGCAGGAATTGCACTGGTGATCAGCAGGGTTCTTATTTCGCTGTAACCCATTATTTTATTTAACCTTGTCCGGATTTTATACATATCATCCATATATCCCAGAGCCATCCTGTCAGTCTGCGCCCGTTTTCTGACATCACCGATTATGTTTTTTTTGCGCTCACGAAGATGAGGCAACAGGCCAAGAAGCTTTACATTTGTAATCTGTATCAGATCATCCGGCTTATGGATGGTTTTTCTGGCAAAGGCATAGACTACTATAAAAAACAGGGCAATTGCCGCTCCAATAGCAGCTCCGCTGCCTATAAGCCTCCTGTAGTCAACCGGATTGGACGGAAAAGCGGGAATACCCGACTCCTCTATCATATTCAGATGGGTTGTGCCCACCACGGTTTCGGCCACCTTGGGATAATTTTTTATAACCGACTGCAATACCTCATAGGCCCTTGTGGGATTGTCAGAACTCACCCTGATTGTGAACAAATTCGTATCCTTAACATTATCGGCGGTAATCTGCTCGCTTAATTCATTAATTCCAAGCTCCTCAGCTATAATATTTTTGAGGATGCTGCTGGTAACGATATAGGGAAAGGTGGCGGATAATTGTGATGCCCTCATGCTGTCCTCGTATATGCTACCATCCGAGGCCAGATCCAGATTTACAGTAAAGGTAACCGCTGCAGTATACCTTGGGCTGTATTTCTCTCTTGCATATACGCAAACAAGCATGGCTACGCTTACAGCTAATAACGGTATCAGCCAGAAAAGCTTTTTTAATCCTCTTAAAAAATTTCTCCCTATTCCGGACAAATCTATTGTATATACCTCTCCAAATGCTGCATCATTGTAATTCATAGCTTTCTCCATTTCTTTAAATATAGTAAATTAATAGCTAATTATTGACGGCTTCCTTTCTGTCATAATAGCCATAATAATATTTGTATGATTTATGAAGCAGACGTCCATTCTTGCCAAAAATCGGCATATGTACATTATTTAATACACATCCAAGAAATTCTGAAGACGAATCCGACAGGATATCAATTGCATCCTGTATCGCCCTTGTCGGAGCCATGTTTTGTCTTACTACCAGAATGGTGGAATCAGCTATATCCGCCAGCAGCTCGGTATGGGCCGATACTGTTATGGGAGGCGCATCTATGATCACATAATCCATAATTTTTTTGGAGGCTGAAATAAGCTTATGGAAGGAATCCTTCAGTATTAACCCCAGGGAGTTGGACATTAACCTGCTGCCCAGCAAAAGGTACAGGCCGCTGCTTTCATCATAAATCAGCGCTTCCTTGATATCCTTGCTGCTTAATATGCATTCACCGATTTCCTGTCCAAGTTCAACTTCCCTTTGCAGGATTTTGTAAACCGACGGTTTCAGGAAATCTGCATCTACCAGCAAAACATTATAGCCTTTTTTTACAAGAGATATGGCCAAATTAGTTGCTATAGTCGATTTGCCCTCACCTGCCAGAACACTGGTTACCAATAATACATTGCTGCCTTTTTGTGATGCCTTGTATTCGTATCTGGCTCTGATTTTTTTAATAGCCTCCACAAATGAAAAGCTGACTGTAGCGCTGCTGATAATAAGGTCGTTTTTCTTCCTAAGAAGACTTTTTGTCTTCTTTGAAAAGGGGCGAAATGCCCTGCCCTTCTTTTCATGATAAATAACACCCAGAAGCCTTGTGTTAAGCTTTTCCACCAGCTCATCCTCATTTTTAATATTGTCACGATTTATGGACAAATAAGCCAGCAGTCCGGACATGGCTGCCATTCCCAAAAGACAGGATATTATCATTATCCTGTGATAATTCGGGCTATTGTCCGGATATACCGGAAGCTTTGGCGCTTCCAGCAGATTAAGTATTGCATTGCCGAATATATTGTCCGTAACATTGGTATAGTTGTCCATTATCGATCTGATTATTTGGTAAGCCAGGTGCGGACTATTCGCTGTCACCGTCAGAACAAAAAGGTTGGTCTCATCTATCAGCTGTGCTTCTATTTTTCCCGGAATCTCATCAAGCTGCAAATCCTTTGTCACCTTGTTTTCCAGTACCGTACTGGAAAATACCCTCGTCAATGTTTCCGCAACCATATTTGCAGCTGCAAGATTTGTATATACCATATTTGATCCCTTTGTGGTGACCGCAAAGGTAGCGCTGCTTTTGTATGCCGGCTTATACAGCAGGCTGTATATTATATAACTGCACATGGCTACAGATAGTCCAAAAATAACAATAAGCCAGAGATCCTTCAGCAGATCCCGGACAAGAACATTTATATCTATTTTTATAGCTTTCTCCCTATAATTTCTTCCAGTATTATCTGACATTGCTCCCTCCTGTATTCCTTGGGTGTATTCTTCTATTTAATAGTAAGGCACAGGTTAATTTACCGGCTGATTTGTCTCTTCAACAACCACAATTAATCTTGTCTTGCCTGTAAATCCCTCATATATAGTCAGCTCATAATCAACATAATAAACACCCGGAATTTTTGTATTGACATTTGAATATATCTTTATCGTATCCCTGCTTATGCTTTTGTCGCCTATGGTATACGAAGCCTGCTTAAGGAAGGAATACTCCTTATCCCTCAGACAAAAGCCATATGGATATATTTCAGGCTTAAAGCTGTCACCCTGCTCCAGATAGACAATATAGTCCTCCATACTTATAAGCGGCGTTCTGCTTTGCCTGTCATAGCTCGGATACTGATAGAAAACCTTAACAGGCAGATAGGAGCTGTCACCGCAGCTGTTTGTTACCCAGAACTTTACATCAAACTCACCCTCATGTTCTCCGAAATCCTCATCCATTTCCTCATAACGGATATTATTGCTCAGATCTCCGTCAATACAGTCCTCCGCCTTCATATATTCGATGATATCTATATAATCACCCACATTAAAGCTTAAAGGCCTTGATAATGAAAATCTTGGCGGTTTGTAATCCGTATATACAAGATACCTTTCCTTTTTTGTGATATTGTTGCTGTTGTCAAAGGCTGCATAGCTGATAATTCTTTTTCCAGGACTTACAAATTTGGATATGCTTTCAATAATTAAGCGGTCCGTTACATCCTTATCCTTCTCATCAAAGGCTGTAACATCACTAAGCAAAATCCCCTCATCCGCACCAACCTCCATATATATGGTATCGGTTGGGAAGCTTATTACAGGTCCTGTGGTATCGGTGGTATAATTCTCATACCATCTGAATAATAAAAATGCAGCAGATGACAGCACAAATACAATAAGGCCACCCAATCTCAGTAATCTCATATCTCTCTCCGTTTCCTAAAGTATTTTTAAGTGTTTTCAGCTGCCGTAGCCAGCTCTGCAGGTATTAGCCCAGCATCAGCTTCAGCTCGGATAATTCCCGGTTTTCTATTAGCTTTGCGGGATTATCCTCCAGTAGCATATAAGCCATTTCCAGAGAGTAATTACTGCATATAAAGTCAAATACCCCGGAAAGATCCGTTGTTCTATGCAAGGCCCCGTGGGCATCGCTTGCTATAAAGGAAATCATATTATGCTCAAGCATATACAGGGCCGTATTTTGAGCATGCCTGCCGAAGGCCCCCAGTATGCTGCCCTTGTTTGCCTGAAGAAGACAGCCTGACTTCAGCCATTTTCCTGCCATATGCGGAGCCCTTTGTACATACGGATACCTTTCCGGATGCGCAATTATCGGAACATAGCCCATAGCCAGCAGCTCATCGGTAATAAAATTTATTAAGGCCAAATCCTTCTCCATGCCAAACTCAATAAGAATGTAGCGGGAGCCTCCCAGGGTTATAACTCTCCCCTGCTT
>JAAZDK010000228.1 GCA_012512855.1 Clostridiales bacterium | reverse complement strand
TTTGCATTTTTATTCTGCATTTTATGTAAAGGATGCTTGCCATGATGCTGTTGGTCAGAAAAATTGCCAAGTACCTGATGCTGGTGCTTTATAATATTTTATTCCTGTTTGGCAGGGTAAATAAAAAAATTATTATATTTGAAAGCAATCTTGGCTGGAATTATTCCGGCAATCCCAGGTTTATTTATGAGGAAATGGTAAGAAGGGGCCTGGATAAGCAGTATCGCTGCTTTTTTGTACTGGAAGATACCCGGCAGGATTTGCCGGGGCATGCCATAAAGGTAAAAAGACTCAGCCTGAAATATTTTTACCTCTTTGCAAGGGCGGGCTTTTGGGTAAGTGATACCAGAATGCCCAATTATCTAAGAAAAAGGAAGAAGACAGTTTATATTCAATGCTGGCATGGAACCCCTCTTAAGAGGCTGGGCCTGGATCTGGAGCAGATCAGCATGGAAAGCGAAAAGAGTCTTTCTTCATACAAGAGGAATTTTATCAGGAACACAAGAAAATGGGATTACCTTATTTCACAGAACTCATATTCCAGTGAAATATTCAGGAGGGCCTTTAATTATAATAAAGAAATTCTTGAAATAGGCTATCCAAGAAATGATATCCTCTTTCAGAAAAATAACCGGGCTGATATAGCAGAGATAAAAAGAAGGCTTGGGCTTCCTTTGGACAAGAGGCTTATACTTTACGCTCCCACCTGGAGGGATGATGAGCACTACGGCCGCTTAAAATACAAATTCAGCACCCGCCTGGATTTTGATTATTTGCATAGCCGGCTTTCCGGTGAATATGCCCTGATAGTTAAAGCCCACTATCTGGTAGGGGAAAGGCCTGATTTTAGTGCTTATGAAGGCTTTATATATCCCTTCGGAGCGGACTTTGACATAGCCGAGCTTTATCTGGTGGCGGATTTGCTGATAACCGATTATTCATCGGTTATGTTTGACTACAGCATACTGAACAGGCCGATGATATTCTTTGCCTACGATATAAGCCGGTATAAGGACAACATTCGGGGCTTTTATTTTGATTTTATGAAGGAGGCTCCGGGCCCGATTGCGACCGATACGAAACAGCTGGCTGATATCATATTGTCCGAAGCCTATAGGCAATATGAGGATAGCCTGCGCACCTTCAGAAGGAAATTTAACCATGCGGATGATGGAAATGCTTCAGCAAGAGTAGTAGAGCTTATAAGATCACTCAGTTAGTATGGAGGAGCACTTGAAAACAATAGGATATTTGATTTTTGCAGGCTTTTATTATTTATACAGGCTATTTTGCCCTGCTGATCCCAAAAAGGTCTTTTGCATCATGACCCATGATCCCGGCAGGGACGGCAATGTTTTTGCACTTGTAGAATATTTGAAGCAGCAGAAGGAGGGCTTTGTCTTTCGTTATATCGGGAAGGCCGACTCCGGGAACGCCAAGAGCCTTCGCATAATGAGGGGGAAGTTGTCCTTTTTTATTGTCAAGCCATATCATTTGGCCACCGCCTCATATATTTTGCTGGATAATGTCTTTATGCCCATGGCATATATACGCTTTCGCAAAGGAGTAAAGCTGATTCAGCTCTGGCATGGAACCGGCACCATTAAGCGCTTCGGTCAGGATGTCAACAGCGGCAGGCTGGCGAAGCTGGAAAAGAGGGCCAACAGCAGGCTGACCCATCTAATTGTAAGCTCTGATTCAACAAAAGCGATATATGCAGGAGCCTTTGGGGTCAGCAAGGACAGGGTATATACATACGGCCTTCCCCGTACTGATATATTGTTTGACCGGCAAAGGCTGCTGGATAGGTCGGTAGACTTTTACCGGCAATATCCGCAGCTGGCAGGAAAAAGGCTTATCCTTTATGCCCCCACCTTCCGGGATAATGAGAAGGGGGAAAGCAGGGCAATATCTGATATATACAAAATAAGCAGAAGCCTGCCGGATTATACGATACTTCTCAGGCTTCATCCGCATGTTGCAAAGGCCTTTGCGCAGGCGGAGCTAAAGGCGGCTGAAAAGTCGGAAAATCTGGTCAGCGTAAGCTCCTATCCCGATATCAATACCCTCTTGATTGTGGCCGACTGTCTTATAACAGATTACTCATCAATCATATTTGAGTATTGCCTGCTGAACAAGCCGATGATATTCTATGCCTATGATCTTGAGGAGTTTAGTAAAAAGGGCAGGGGTTTTTATCGCGATTATATAGAATATGTACCCGGACCGGTGGTAAGAAATATAGACGATTTGGTGGCTTTAATCAGAAATAATCAGTTGACAACTGACAAATTGCAGGATTTTGTGACAGAGCATTATAAATATCTGGACGGACATTCATGTGAGCGAATATACCGCAATATTTTTGCCCGGCAGTAAAATTATTTGATTATTTGACTCACTATTGATGAATGCTTTAATCAGCGCTATTTTGGAGGGAATACAGGTGGAACACAAATTTAAGGTCAGCATTATTATACCCGTATATAATGTGGAGCGTTACCTAAGGACCTGTCTGGACAGTGTTGTGAATCAGACTCTGGATGGGATAGAGATTATTGCTGTAAATGACGGCAGTACCGACAACAGCCTTGCAATACTTGAGGAATATCAGAGTAAATATTCCGACAGGATGAAGGTATTTACCACCGACAACCATGGGGTGAGCCATGCCCGTAATTATGGCCTGGCCAGGGCAAGCGGTGAGTATATACAGTTTGTGGACAGCGACGACTTTATTGAGCTGGAGATGACCGAGAAGCTGTATAGCAAGGCAAAAAGAGACAATAACGATATTGTCATATGCGTCAGATACAATGTCTATGAAAGGGAGCATATTAATGAGCTTAACAAGGAAGCGGCAAAGCTGATATATTTAAACCGCAATTTCATACTGCAGGAAAACAAGTATGAATTTGCTCAGATTCTGCCCTTTCCCTGGGACAAGATATTCAGGAGAAGCCTGCTGGAGGGGATAGAATTCCCTGAAAAAATGCGCTTTGAGGATCTGGCATTTGTATATAAGGTATGCTGCAGGGCAAAAAGCATTGGTATTATCGATGAGCCTCTTTATAATTACAGAAGAACCACACAGGGAGGCTTCCTTCAGAGCTTTTCGGAGCAGACTTTGGATATAGTCAAGGCCTTTCGCCTGGTAATAGATTTTATGAAGCAAAACGGCTATCTTGACATGTATCATGATGAGATAGAGTACATCTGTGCAAGACATTTTATATACCGTTATCCGGCTCTGTTTAAGGGCAGCAACAAGGGTAAGCTGGACATTAAGAAAAGAATAATAAATCAGACCCAGGATTTTCTGGACACCGAATTTCCAAACTGGAGGAATAACCATTATCTGAAATATTCATCGGGCTCGGTCAGAAAGAAGCTAAGGCTCTATACCAACAGAAGAAAAATGCTTATGCTGACCTTGCTTAGGGAGATTACTCCCGAGTTTGCCATGAGGAAGTTCAAGAGCGGCAGGGATGCTCTGGCCAAATGGAAGGGAAGACTTAAAAAATTTGTTAAAAGCAGCAACAAGCTGTCTCTTATCAAAAGGAGACTGCCTATGCTTTCGGTTCTTGCCCAGGGCGGTTCGGTTTATTATACAAGGATGTATGAAAGGCTTAGTATCAGGCCAAAGGATATCCTTTTTGAATCCAAGCATGGCGAGGATGTGGCCGGCAATATATTTGCCATGTTAAGGGAGCTTATGCAGGAGCAGTACAGCGAATTTAACATATATCTGGCCATGGAGAGGCAGTATATGGAGCAGTACAGGAGGCTGCTTGTAAAATACGGAATAGACAGGCTGACTATGATCGATATCAGCTCCAGAGCTTATGCTAGAGCCATCGCCTCCTGCAAATATCTGGTTACCGATACCAGCTTCCCGACATATTTCATAAAAAAGGAGGGGCAGGTATACCTAAATACCTGGCATGGAACCCCGCTTAAGGCTATGGGAAGAATAGTTCCCCAAAGGGAATATGCTCTTGGCAATGTTCAGAGGAACTTCCTGATAGCCGATTATCTGATCTATCAGAATGATTTCGCCAAAGATGCCTTTATGACCGATTATATGATTAAGGATATCTACAGGGGCACGGCTATGGTTTGCGGATATCCGAGAAATTCGATATTTTTTGATAGGAAGCGGTATTTTCAGATACGAAAGGAGCTTAAGCTGGAGGATAAGCAGCTGCTGGCTTACATGCCCACCTGGAGAGGGCTTCTGCACAAGAAGGAGACAGCAAAGCAGCTGGAGCTTCTGGGAGGCTATTTTGCTCAGATAGATGGCAGACTGACGGATGATCAAATTCTTTTCGTCAAGCTCCATCCATATGTAAAGGATCAGGTGGATTATTCCGCCTACAAACATATCAGACCCTTTCCTGCAGAATATGAAAGCTACGATTTTCTGACTGCCACAGATGCGCTTATAACCGATTACTCAAGTATAATGTTTGACTATGGAGTAAGCGGCAAAAAAATCATTCTCTTCACCTATGACAGGGAGGAGTATAATAACGGCAGAGGCTTATACTTTGAATTGGAGAGCCTTGGTCTGCCTATAGCTGATACGGTGGATGAGCTGATAGCTGAGATTAACAGGGTTGGTGTTTTAGGAGATGAGGTTGTAAAAGCTCCACACGAGCTGGCAGCAGCTAATTATCCGCAGTTTTATCAGCGCTTCTGCAGCTATGATTCAGCAGATACGGTTAAAAGGGTTGTAGAGACCCTGCTGTATGGCAATGCATTAACAGGAGAGCGGGCTGCTGCCAAAGCTGCACAGGAAGCTGACGCCGAAGTAGCACGGGAAGCTGATATAAAAGCTGCACGGAAGATTGAGCTTACTGCAGCAGGCGGAACAGGAGCGGCACCTGTCATGTCGGATAAGTCTGGTATTTCCTGTAAAAAGACTGTGCTGATCTTTATTAAGGGGCTGAATGATGATCATTACAGCAAAAATCTCATTGCATCAATTAATGAGATTCCGGCTGATAAATATGATGTATATGTCTGCTTTAAGGCTAACAGTGCCAAAAAGCATTCATACCTGCTATCCGAATTCAGAAGGGAAGTTAAATATTTCCCCATAACGGAAAATGTAAACCTGTCAAGAGCCGATTACTTTATCAGCAGGCTTTATACGCATTTTGGCATCAGGCCGGGAGCAAAAAGACTAAGGAAGATATGCCTGAGGGAGCTTAGAAAGCATTTTGACGGAGTTAAGTTTGATTACGCAATCCATCATTCAGGCTCAGACGCCCTGATCGGGCAAGTCTGCAGTCTGGCCGGCAAGACCAGCATATATAACTTCAAGCATTTTAATTATAAGAAATACAGGGAAGAGGGAGTATACCGCCGACAGGTCAGGAAATTCCTGCGTCTCTTCCCGGCATTTACAGCTGTTATAGCAACAAAGGAGTACAATCAGCTGCGCAAAAGGGCTGACAATATAATTTATAATGAGGACAGGGTATTTCCTGTAACAAAGATTTTGTCGGAGGTGACACAGCATGAAGGTCGGAGTAATAACCTTTCACAGCGCAAATAATTACGGAGCAACCCTGCAGGCATGGGCTTTGCAGAAGGTGCTTAAGGGGCTTGGCGCAGATGCTGGGGTCATCAATTATCATCCGGATATTATAGATGCCCTCTACGATCCGATGCAGCTGAGCAGGGGGCCAAAGCGCTATGCTAAAATGCTTAAAATAGCCCTTCGCAAGAAGGACAGCCTAAAACGCTACAACAGCTTTCAGAAATTTTTGCATAAAAACTTCAAGCTTATAGGTGATTTCAGACGCTATGAGGAGCTGGCAGCGGCCAGGCTGGGGCTGGATGCCTATATAGTAGGCAGTGATCAGGTTTGGAACCCCACCCATATAGGGGGCTATGATCCCGCCTATTATCTTGAATTTGCCGAAGCAGGCAGCAAAAAAATTTCATATGCCGCCAGCATCGGCAGTGACTATATCAATCCCAAATACAAGGACAAAATGAAGAATGCCCTGTCAAGCTTTGATGCCATCTCCGTCAGGGAAAGAAGCATAAAGGATGCCATCAGCGAGCTTTCCGGCAAACCGGCCCAGCTGGTGCTGGATCCCACCTTGCTGCTTTCCAGGGAGGATTATGATGAGATAAAGGTAAAAAGCAGGATAAAGGAGCCTTATATCC
>JAAZDK010000227.1 GCA_012512855.1 Clostridiales bacterium | reverse complement strand
TCATAGTATGCTGCGTTTACTGTAATCTTAGGTGAAAGGGGATGTAATTCCTGCATGAAAATACGTAACCGAAATTTTAGAAAGCAAGAAGAACAAGAACATTTCTGGCCCTCTTTTACTGACGTTATGTCCACAATAGTACTGGTACTGTTTTTTCTTATTTTTCTTGCTTATTTCCAGCAGATATTTTCGGTTTCCATATGGAATGAACGGCTGGACAGAACAAAGTCAGAGCTTGCTTCCACCGAAGAGCATCTGAAAAAGGCCGGAGATGAACTGGAGCTTAAAAAGCTTGAGATATCTGAAAAAGAAGACGCCCTCCGAATAATGCAGGAATCAGCTGAAAAACTACGGGCAGAAGTGGAACAGGGGAAACGTGAATTAACAATTTCATTGGAAAAGCTTATGGAACAGGAAAAAATAATTGCTAACAGCAACCGGGAGTTAGCTGAACTTAGGGCTAAGCTTCAAAATATTTCAGTTCTTAGGCTTAACATTTTACAAGAAGTTAAAAAGTCCATTGAGGATGTTATAGGCACCTCCACCACACCAACAGGCGAGCCTTTGGTATCAATAGACAATAATGCGAATCTTGTTATTAATAACAGTCTGTTATTTGCAAAGAATAAAGCCGATATTTCCACCGAAGGGCAGGCGTTGTTGAGCCGTTTTGCAGTAGCCTTTGAAAAGATACTGGATGACGAGAATGTACGTGAGTATATAGATTCTATCAATATAGAAGGACATGCCGATATTGACGGGTCATATCAGTCCAACTACGAACTTTCGTGCAGAAGAGCCTATGCGGTCATCAATACAATGATGGCAAAAAACACGGCTTTAGAAGCAAAATACGGTTCTTACTTTGCCGCCACGGGGTTTTCAGAATTCCGGCCCATAGATCCCGGCACCACCGAAGCAGCGAAAACAAAAAACCGCCGTATACAGATCTCTATTACTATTAAGGACACCTATGTACAGAATATTATTAAGGAATACCTTGATGAGGTATATGATGGTGATATATGAAGGAGTTAAGAGAATAATATGGCTGAACAGAAACTACGGCTGGATATCCGAATAATAAAATTCCAGGACTATATCCGCAGAAAACCCGACAGGCCTTTTGGATATTACGGTATCGGCGTTCTATATATGCTGTCGGGCAAGCCTTCGGTTGCAGATAAAATGTTTACCCACGCTTTGAAAATAAATCCGGATTACACCCCGGCAAAGCTTGGAAAACTTGAATATTTCCTGTCGGAAAGAAAATATATATCAGCCGCGCGCTATTATAAAAAGAACGCTGACAGCTTCAGTAACAAAAGGATATATATTGTCCGGATTGAGCGTATTACGAGCCAGTTATACCTGACGCGCGGCTTTTACAGGTATGCAAAAAGATTTATAAGGCTTGTCTCATTCAGTGAAAAACTGGGGTTTTTACAAAGAATGTTCAGTTCGGGTTCTGATAACCCTGTTGCCAGCCTCCTGTTGGCCATGTTTTATTTAAAACATGGCAATAAAGATAATAGAGCACAGGTTTTATATAATCTATGTGTTGGTATGGAGGGGATTAATGACAGGCTCAGATGGGATCTGGTCAAGGCCATATCTGAACAACAGCCTGCCATTCTTAAAGACGCTAAAATCGGCGGGCTGTTCAAAAACATTCCCGACAGCGCTATCGGAAATGAATATACAGACTTTCTGGCTTCTTTATTTATAGCCCAGCAGAACCAGGAGAAGGTTCTGAAAGCTTTTTCAGTCTTTCATAAAAGACACGCACTTCCTGATAAGAAGGTATTATGGAAGTACCTTCACTTCTGCTATAAAAGAGACCTGTCTAATCCTGCTCTTGT
>JAAZDK010000226.1 GCA_012512855.1 Clostridiales bacterium | reverse complement strand
ATCTGTCTGAGTGCCCTGATTATTCTGATGCAAAATCCTATGCAGATAATTAGCGCAGGCTTCCTGCTGTCATACGGGGCGGTACTGGGCATTGCTGTAATATATCCTGCCATAAAACAGATATTTATGGTAGGCAATCCGCTGAAGGAAGCCGGTAAGGAGAAAGGGCTTATTGCAATTGAAAACGGGAAGAAAAATACTCATGCAACTGGTATGAAAAAGTCTAATATATTGGCAGAAGTCAAGGACGAGTTTTTAAGTTCTGTTATAATCAGTGTCAGCACACAGCTAACTACAATTCCGGTATTATTGTATTTCTTTTATCAAATTCCTGTCTACAGCATCATAATTAATCTTATTATTCTCCCGCTTGTTACAGTTCCAGTGCTGTTGGCCATATTCGGAGCAATAGCAGGGCTTATATACCTGCCGGCCGGTGTATTTATTATAGGAGGAGCAAGCTTTATACTTAAGCTTTATGAGCTCATATGCAGGCTCGGCAGTGCCCTGCCAGGCAATATGCTGACAGTGAGCAGGCCCGGATGGACTGAATTTATATTATATTGCATCTGCCTGTGTGCATTTCTGACAATCCTGCGCAGATATAAAAGCAAGGCGGCTCTGTTGCTGGTGGCAGCCGGCCTCTTGCTGCTTATCTACCCAAAAAGAAATGATGGACTGTTGGTTACATTCCTGGATGTAGGCCAGGGGGATGCCATCTACATGGAGAGTGGGTCTGGTACCACTTATTTGATAGATGGAGGCAGCATTGATGTAAGCAAGGCAGGAATAAACAGAATAAAGCCATTTTTACTGTCAAGAGGGAAGGATGTCATAGATTATGCCCTTATTACTCACTCGGACAAGGATCATACGAGCGGATTAATTGAAATAATAAATGACGGCAGCATAAAGGTCAGGCATATAATATTGCCTGATATTACAGTAAAGGATGAGTCATTTATCAAGCTGGAGGAGCTGGCACATCAAAAAAATATAACCGTCAGCTATATCAGTGCCGGGGACAGTATCAGGGATGGTGATATGCAGATAACCTGCCTGCATCCAAAGGATGGCTATAATCCGTCTAATAGCAATGCATATTCAACTGTACTAAGCCTTGAATTTCATGATTTTTCCATGCTGCTTACCGGAGATCTTGAAGCAGATGGAGAGACTATGGTGATTGAGCAGCTTTCAAAGAGAAAAGACAGTGGCATGGAGGATAGTGCTGCTGATTATATTAATCATATCCATGAAAATGACATTCCTGGATATGATATTCTTAAGGTAGCCCATCACGGTTCAAGAAACTCAACCTCAGAGGAATTTCTGTCATATGTCAGGCCAAGGATAGCCATTATATCCTGCGGGAAGGATAATCGCTATGGGCATCCGCATCAGGAGCTGTTAGAACGATTGGATAAATTGAAAAGCAGATATTTAATTACATATGAGGAGGGAGCAATTAGCTTACGTACAGATGGTAAGAAGTTGTCGGTGGATGGGTATCTTGATAATTTGAGATAACATTTTACGCAAATAAATTTGACAGAGGCAGCTGATTCGTTAAAAAACAGAAAAGATACCGGCGTAAGCTTTATATGAACTGAAGCTATACGCCGGAGGAATTTATATAAGAACTTTTAATATTCAAAAAATGTTTTGATTAATGCATTCATATAAGCCTGATCCTTTGTTCCCATAAGTTCTCTTGAGGAGTGCATTGCAAGTAAAGGAATTCCGATATCCACTGTTTTAACAGGTAACCAGGATGATATAATAGGACCTAAAGTCATACCTCCTGGCATATCTGAACGATTAACAAACTTCTGGTATTTTATTCCTCCCGCCTCACAAAGTTGTTGAACAATTGCGACGGCCTCAGTATCAAAGGTATATTTCTGGTTGCTATCAATCTTAAATACAATTCCTTCATTGAGTGCAGTATAATTAGTTGGGTCGTATTTCTCCGGATGATTGGGGTGCACACCATGAGCAACATCGACTGATAGAAGAAAACCATCTGTTAATTCTCTATAAAGGCTGTCTTTTGCAAAGCCCAAGCCTGTCACTATCTTCTCAAGTATGATGGTTAACAGAGATGAATCTGCTCCCTGCTTTGTTCTGCTACCAATCTCTTCGTTATCAAAGAGCGCTATTAGATTAATGCCTTCCTTTCTTCTGCCGGTGTGAATTCCCTTTAGTAATGACCATACAGAAGTTAGATTATCAAGCCTGGGACATGATACAAAGTCGTCATTAGCTCCTACAAAGGAACCATCTTCTCTATTATAGATATACATATCATAATCCAGTATTCTGGATTTCTCTATACCAAGCTCCTTTGCCAGTAAACCGAGGAAGAATTGTTCTTCTGATATATCTTCATTGGCCATAGAAAGCAAGGGAAGCATGTCTATCTGTCGGTTTAATTCAACTCCTTTATTCACATCCTTATTTACATGGATGGACAGATTAGGAATAATGAGCATGGGCTTTTTAATGTCCAACAATCTCATTTCCGGGTGAAAAGGGTCATCACTTCTTAGCGCTACTATTCCTGCAAGAGATAACGGTCGATCTATCCAGGTATTTAAGATCGGGCCTCCATAGACCTCTGTGTTTAATTTACGATAGGCACCGCTTTTTATATCTGCATTAGGCTTCACTCGAAAGCCCGGATGATCTGTATGAGCAGCAGCTATACGAAAGCTCTGTCCGTTATCCCAGTTCTCTCCAATGGTAAAAGCAAACAGGGAGGTGGCATACGGTTTAATATAGTATCTCATTCCCTTCTCTAATTTCCATTCTTCTTTCAAATCAAGAGCTGTAAAACCCGCTTTTTTTAAGTAATCTATACTTTCCTCCACCACATGATATGGCGAGGTGGCTTCCTGTATAAAGGAAATTAGCTCCCTTGCGCATTCTTTTTCAAGCATTATTAATCCTCCTGTAT
>JAAZDK010000023.1 GCA_012512855.1 Clostridiales bacterium | reverse complement strand
GCTTTTTTTGTGTCAATAATCGAACTTTAATTTTGTCACTAATGACTATACCCAATTTTTGGGTTGCAAAAACTTTGTTTATTAATTATAAGAATCATATTGCAGACATGCCTTTTATATGCTTTCTGCACAAGGAAAATTTAACAATTTATTAACTAATTGTTAAATAATATACGTTATTATCAATGGGAAACATCCCCTTTCTATCGCAATAGTAAGATAATATCACCATATACTAGTATATTTTTACATCATATTTAACAGTCAAATGGTTAATATTTGCAAATTTTTTAAACATTTTATATGTATTTTTATATAAAAGAAAAAGCAGAAGGATAATCCCCTCTGCCTTCAATTCAATCAAATTTTTACATTTTCTCTTTTAATCTGCTGATATTTATTAACAATTTATTAAATTTTTAAATAATTTTTGACAAATAGCCTGGTAATTATTTCTGCCTTAAATGACATTTACTTTTTTCATTAATAATGTTAAAATACAAGCTGTGAGTAGCACAAATGGTCGCGCCTTTATTTAATAAAGGTGAGGAAAGTCCGGGCTTCACAGGGCAGGGTGCCGGATAACGTCCGGTGGAGGCGACTCCAAGGCTAGTGCAACAGAAATATACCGCCTGTAGGGGAACCGCGTTGCGGCCCTACCGGTAAGGATGGAAAGGTGGTGTAAGAGACCACCGCTCTTCTGGTGACAGGAGAGGCCATGTAAACCCCACCCGAAGCAAGACCGAACATGAAGCGATACAGTGGCCCGCTGTGCTTCAGGGTAGGTCGCGCAGCATCAGCGCAAGCGGATGCTGGAGCCACATGGCAACATGTGGTCTAGATAGATGACCATTCGAGACAGAACCCGGCTTATCGTGCTGCTCATACTTTAAAACAGCTACCGCCTATAAATTCCTTTAAAATGGAATTTTTAGGCACGGCATCTGCCGGTGTACCAATAAAATAGTCAAGGAATTTCAGCAATCTCTTGGCTTCTACATATTCCTTACTGTTTCTGTCTATTCCGAACAAAATCGGTTCCGCATATTGCTTCAGCACAGCCAGTTCATAAATTAAGGCCGAATTAAACATTACATCAGCATCCTCCTGGAAGGGGAAGATATATTCGTCCTCTCCTCTTCTTACCGAGGGCCACATGGATATGGTTTTTTGGGCTGTCGCTCCTCTTGTTCTGGCATCCCTCACCATTCTTCTAAGCAAACGTCCGTCCGTGGTAGGTATCCTGTTATGCTCATCAATATTAAGCTGGGTAAGGGCACTGATATAAATCTTAAATTTGCTTTCTCTGGGCAGTGAATAGGATAGGGCATCATTCAGTCCATGTATCCCCTCGATAACAAGTATATCATCCGGTCCCAGCTTCAGATAATTGCCTTTATACTCCCGCTTGCCGGAGATAAAGTTGAAATAAGGAATGTCAACCGTCTTTCCATTCAGCAAATCGGTCATATCCTTATTAAACTGTTCCAAATCAATTGCCTCAAGGGCTTCAAAATTAGGATTGCCGTCCTCGTCCAGGGGTGTCCTTTCACGGTCTACAAAATAGTTGTCTACAGCTATAGGATGAGGAGTCAGTCCGTGGGCCTTCAGCTGTATACTTAGTCTGTAGGAAAATGTAGTCTTGCCTGACGAGGAAGGACCGGCTATCATGATGAACTTCCGATCCTCCTTCTTTTTAATCATTTCCGCAATTTCACTGATTTTTTTCTCCTGAAGTGCCTCCTGCACCAGTATCAGCTCATTTAATTTTCCCTCGGCAATAATATCATTCAGGTCAGCCACATTGGTAACATTCAGCATCCTTGCCCACTTGTTGGATTCGCTCAGTGTCTCATAGAGCTTCCTTCTGGGCACAAACGGTTCGATTACTGTAGGATTTTTTCTGCCGGGAACAAGCAGAAGGAAGCCTTCTTCATATTTCATCAAATCAAAGTATTTGAGCATACCTGAGCTGGGCGGCATATAGCCATAATAGTAATCCTCAAAGCCGTCCAGACTGTAGATGTTTGTCTTGGATACCCGGCGGTATTTGAAAAGCCTTGCCTTGTCATACATCCTGTATTTGTTGAAGAGCTCAATAGCATCATCCGTACCTATACTGCGCTTCTCAAAGGGTATGTCCCTTTCCACCAGCTCCTTCATTCTTTGCTTGACCTTCGCCAGCTTTTCATCTGTAAGGGGTACTTTGCCGAAATAATCACAGTATAAGCCATTGCTTAATGAAAATTCCACACAAACCTTATCTATGTTTTCAGAGCCGAATTCGGCATAGAAGGCCTTCAGCATCAGCAAAATCAAACCACGGACATAGGTTTTGTGTCCGGCATCGTCAGCGGTGGTAACAAAGCTGAGTTTGCTATTATCATGGGCATATTTAAACAACTCTCTCAGCTTGTTGTTAACAAAGGCCAGAATTATATCATGCTCATAATCCTTCCTGAAATCTCTGGCTATGTCCAGAATTCTTGTGTTTTCCGGGTATTCATAAATGCGGCCGTTTACTTCAACACGTATATTTCCCATATGATACTCCTCTCTATCCTGCAGCTATATCATTAGCAGCTGTTTTTTTTCAATGGCTACACCTATTTCCAGCTATTTGCTTATACCAGAAGCAACAACCATGACCTGATATTTTCTTAGCTGATATCAGCTGAGGCTGAGCCAGATAATAGCTTTTATCTTTCTGAAGCTTAGCCTTTATCAAACAGGCCTTTTCCAGCTCCTGATCCGTTGCTTTACTTCCAGAAAAATAATCCTGTTAATAATATTCCTTCCTAATTATAATAATGTCCTCATTAATAGCATAATTTTAATTCTCTTCTATTATTTTAGCTATAATACTTAAGACCGCATCTGATAAGTCCGATTCTTTCATTAATCTCATCCCTTCTGTCAGATGTCCTGGAGCTATCCTCCTTCTCCAAAGCCTGAAGAATATTTTCACATATGCCCAGTTCCCATAAAAGATATGATTTAAGTACCGGATGACGCTTTTCAAGCAACAGCCTGCCAAAATGAAAATGCTCCCTTTTACTAAGCAGATATTTTTGCGGCTCCTTGCAGCCGGCTGCATCAACCGCCTTCATGACAAAATAATACTTGCCCTCATCGATTACCATGTTTTCTGCGATTATTGTAAATTGCTGCCTGTCAATAAACTCCCTTACCTTGTAAATTTCCGACTGAGGCTGGAGTATAAGCTCCTTTGCCGCATGCATGACTTTGTGGCCCTCCGACAGAATCTTCACCATCAAAGCGCCTCCCATTCCGGCGATAACTATGCTGTCGGCCTCATCAGGCTTAAGCCTTTGCAGGCCATCCGAAAGTCTTGTTTCAATTATCCGGTCAAGGCCGTATTTTTCAATATTGGCCTTTGCCCGTTCAAGCGGGCCTTTATTAATATCCAAAGCAATAACTGATCTTGCTATCTTATTTTCAGCCAGGTAAATGCTTATATAAGCATGATCACAGCCTACATCCGCCACCCTGCCTCCGGAAGATACAAAATCGGCTACTGCCTGCAATCGTTTTGTCAGCTGCATCTTGATATCCTCATATTAGTTTTTTATTTCTATAATTATTTCTATAATATAACAAAAGAGCAATGCAGGCAAGTTCCTTGTGCAATGCTCCCTGTAAAGAATAAATTATTCAAGATAATCCTTCAGCTTTCTTGAACGGCTGGGATGCCTAAGCTTGCGCAGAGCCTTGGCCTCAATCTGCCGGATTCGCTCCCTTGTGACATTGAATTCCTTGCCCACCTCTTCAAGGGTGCGGGCTCTTCCGTCATCCAGTCCGAATCTGAGACGCAGCACCTTTTGCTCCCTGTCTGTAAGTGTTCCAAGTACCTCCACCAGCTGCTCCTTCAGCAATGTAAAGGCTGCGGCATCTGCCGGAACCGGAACATTGTCATCCTGTATAAAGTCTCCCAGATGGCTGTCCTCCTCTTCACCGATAGGGGTTTCCAATGAAACCGGCTCCTGTGATATTTTTTGGATTTCACGAACCCTTTCCACCGGCATGTTCATGACCTCGGATATTTCCTCCGGTGAAGGCTCCCTGCCCAGCTCCTGCAGAAGCTGGCGCTGTACCCTGGTTAATTTATTTATTGTCTCAACCATATGGACAGGAATTCTGATGGTTCTTGCCTGATCCGCAATTGCCCTGGTGATGGCCTGCCTGATCCACCAGGTGGCATAAGTACTGAATTTATAGCCCTTACGATAATCGAATTTTTCAACTGCTTTTATAAGACCCAGGTTACCCTCCTGAATTAAATCAAGGAAAAGCATTCCACGTCCCACATAACGCTTGGCAATGCTGACAACCAGTCGGAGGTTTGCCTCAGCCAGACGCTTTTTAGCATACTCGTCTCCCTCCTCCATCCTCTTTGCCAGCTCTATCTCTTCATCTGCATTAAGAAGCTGAACCTTACCTATTTCTTTAAGATACATCCGTACAGGATCCTCTATGTTTATTCCTTCAGGAATGGATAAATCTATGTTCTCCAGATCTTCATCGCCATCAAGAATAATATCCTCTTCGTCCTCCTCTGATATACGGAGTACGTCAACATTATGCTTGTCCAAAAAATCATAGATTTTTTCTATCTTTCCGGGATCCAGCTCAATGTCTGCAAAAAAATCATTTACTTCCTGGAATTCAAGCACATTCTTCTTCTTTTCGGCATAAGCCAGGAGCTCCTTTAATCTTTCGGTAAATTTTACTATATTCTCATCCATAGATAAACCTTCCTTTACACACTCTTTTTATATTCTAACCACCATTTGATTAAATATGCAAAGCTTTGCCAGTAGGCAACTATGCCGCTTTTATGATAATCTAACCAATATATTTTTGGATTATAATTATCAAAGCAAATGCATCTTTATTCAAAATATTTACAGCCCAATAGTCCTTTTCTTCAATTCTGCCTTTTTTGCTATAATCTCCATCAGGTAAGCGGTATCATTAGCCTCTATAGCCTTCTGGCTAAGCCTGTCCAGACTGTCTTCCTTCAGCTTCATAATCGTATCCCTTATGGCCTTCTTCCGTCTTGTCTCATCCAGCTCTCCCTGAACCTGGGCGGAGAAAATTGCCGCTACAGTGGCCTGTTCCTCCTTGTCCGAAAATTGGCTTATTATTTTGGCAGGATCAACACTGCGATCCCTTTCATATTGCTCATACACCATTTCCGCCACATCCCGGAATATGCCCTCCACAAAATCCTCGGGTGTTAAAAAATCCTTGACCTTTTCATATAAAGCAGGATCATCTGTCAGCCAGGTTAAAATAAGCTTCTGTGCCTTTATTATGCCATCCTCCACAGGCCTTTTGCCTTTGCCTCCATCGGGGCGGCCCATATCCCTGCCTCCCGGGGCAGAAAGCTGGGCACCCAGCCTGTTGACAAGCCTAATCAGCTGCTGTGGATCAATGCTGTATGCCTTTGCCATAGAATCTATATAAAAATTACGTTCCAGCTCATCTGTAAAGGTCAGCAGCTTCTTGCCCATCTCGTTAAAGAAGCGCATTTTCTGCTCAGGGTCCGACATGTCGAAATCCTTTTGCAGAATTTCAATTTCAAAAAAGAAGCTGTTTTTGGCAGAATCAATTCTTTTCTGAAATTCCTCCGCTCCGGCGGCCTTTATAAACTCATCCGGGTCCTTGTAAGGCTTCATGTCAAGAACCTTGACTATTAGCCCGGCCTCCTTAAGGATGGGTATTGCCCTCAGAGCTGCATTAACTCCGGCCTCGTCACTGTCAAAGGTCAGGACAACCTCAGCAGTGTAGCGCTTCAGCAAAGCGGCATGGGAAGCCCCCAGAGCCGTACCAAGCGCCGCAACGGCATTTGTAAAGCCGGCCTGATGCAATGCAATTACATCCATATAGCCTTCACATAAAAGTATCTGATTCTTCCTGCTGGATTTTGCATAATTAAGTCCATACAGATTTCTGCTTTTTTCAAAAAGCTTTGTCTCAGGCGAGTTCAGATATTTGGGCACATCCGGTCCTGCACTGCCCATTATGCGACCGCCAAAGCCAATGACCCTGTGGTTGATGTCCATAATTGGAAAGATTACACGATCACGAAATTTGTCTCTGCCTCCCAGCCTTTCATCAAATCTGAACAGACCTGTCTGAGCCAGCAGCTCGTCCGTATGGCCCAGCTTTTTCAGATATCTGTACAAATCACTGGAGTCTTTAGTGGAATAACCCAAGCCGAAATGCTTTATGGTTTCATCCGTCAGTCCACGTTCTGTCAGATATCTGTAAGCCTCCCGGCCCTGGTCCCCCTTAAGTTGTCGATAATAATATATGGCTGCCTGCTTATTAATCTCCAATAAGCGTCCTCGTTCGTCCGCCTTCCTTTTTGCCTCCCCGTCCGCCTCTTCCTCCGGCAGTTTTATTCCTGCCCGGTCGGCAAGAAGCTTCAGGGCTTCCGGAAAGCTGTAATTTTCATATTCCATAATAAAGGTAAACACATTGCCGCCCGCTCCGCATCCAAAGCAGTGGTAAAACTGCTTTGCAGCATTTACGGCAAATGAAGGTGTTTTTTCATTGTGGAAGGGACACAGGCCCATATAGTTACTGCCCTTTTTCTGCAGCTTTATGTAGGAGCCAATGACACTTACAATATCATTTCTGTTTCTTACTTCATCAATAAGCTCATTTGAATACAAATGCATCCCTCCTACAATTATACGCTTTTGCATACCGGTAAGACCGCTACTTCAGCATAAGCTTTTGCATACCGGCAAGCCCACTACTTTAGCATACGCTTTTGCATACCGGCAAGCCTGGCCGGCGCAAGACGGGCATGTAAGCGCCAGCTTTCCGTTAATAAACACTCCAGGCTGATGGAATCATTAATTCCTTAAACTTCGCCACAGCATATCGATCCGTCATACCTGCTATATAATCACAAACAATACGATGGGCCGACTCATCCTGGTTTTTAACCCTCTGATAATACTCCTCCGGAAGCAGCTCCAGATGCCTGTTATAATAGTGAAAGAGCTGTTCAATCATTCGCTCTGCCTGTGCTTCCTGGTCTTTGGCGCTTTTATTGGTATATACACTTTCAAACATGTATTCCCGCAGCTTATACATAGCCTCCTCTATGGCAGGAGACATGGCAATATAATCTCGTCCGGCACTGTTGACAATAATATCGTGAGTCAAAATGTCCAGTCTTTCTCCAAGCCCCGTTCCCAGCACATCTGTGTATTCCTTCGGAATCTGATCCTCTGTTATAATCTTGCCCCGTATCGCATCATCGATATCATGATTTATGTAGGCAATTTTATCACACAGCTTGACAATCTGTCCCTCCAGAGTAGACGGCCTGCCTGAGGTTTTATGATTTAATATGCCGTCCTTTACCTCCCATGACAGATTCAAGCCTCTGCCATGCTTTTCAAGGCGTTCAACTACTCTGATGCTTTGCAGATGGTGCTCAAAGCCTTCCGGGCATACACGGTTCAGTGCCCTCTCTCCTGCATGACCAAAGGGGGTATGTCCAAGATCATGTCCCAGGGCAATTGCTTCGGTCAGATCCTCGTTAAGCCTGAGGGCTTTGGCTATTGTCCTGGCAATCTGGGAAACCTCAAGTGTATGTGTAAGTCTTGTACGATAATGGTCACCTTCCGGGGCAAGAAATACCTGCGTCTTATGCTTAAGCCTCCTGAAGGCCTTGGAATGGATAATCCTGTCCCTGTCCACCTGAAAAATAGTCCTGATGTCGCAGGCTTCCTCATCCCTTGCCCTCCCACGCGATTTGTCGGAAAAGGCTGCATATGGACTAAGCATTTCATGTTCCCTTTGCTCAAGCATCTGCCTGATATTTAACCTGGTATCCATATAACCCACATCCCATACACATTTATAAACCCGCTCTCATAAGGGTGTGTTCGCTCGCCAAAAAATCCACACCTATAATACTAATATTCTACAAGGTTATCAAATTTCCTTTTTTAAATAGTTATTTTTTTTCTACAAAAAAGTTTATTCTGAAAATTCATAAGCTGCATCCGGTAAAAAATGCTCTTTTAACGCAAAAAAACAGACTGCACCGGCTTAAATCATAAACCATAGGGTGCAGCCACATCAATTAATTTATTACAGCAGTTATATATTGAACCTTCTTATTCCGTCAAAAATATCTGAAGCATGGCATAAGGCCTTTATTTATAATTTTCAATAATCCTGCGTAAGGATGAGGTCAAAATATCCATTTCCTCATCTGTTCCGATGGTTATTCGTAAATAATTGTCTATTCTGGGCATGTCAAAATATCTTACAAATATATTATTTTCCCGTAGGGCTTTAAAAATGCTTATTGCAGGTATTTCCCTGTGTGTTGCAAAAACAAAGTTTGCAGCAGGCTTTGGAAAGCTGAAGCCCAAAGCACGCAGGCTTTCTTCAAACCTTTCCCTTGTGTCAACAATCCTTTTGATATTTTCTCTGAAATAGGCCTCATCCTTTACAGCCTCAACTCCGGCAAGTATGGCTGTCTGGTTGAGGGTATAGGAATTTATAGAGTATTTAACATCATTCAAGGCCTTGATAAGCTCAGGATTGCCCATTGCATAGCCAATTCTCATTCCGGCCATTGATCTGGCCTTTGAAAAGGTCTGAACAATAACCAGATTGTCATGCTTTCTTATAAGCTCAATCGCGGAAGGCCCATCAGCAAAATCTATATATGCCTCATCAACAATAACTATACTGTCCTTATTATGGCTGACTATGTCATCAATCAGCTCCAGCTTCTCATAAATGGATGTGGGGGCATTGGGATTTGCCAGAATTATTCCGCCGTTTTCCCTGTAATAATCCTCCCTGACAATGCGGAAATTCTCATCTAATGGCTGAGTTTTATAGGGTATCCTGTACAACTGGCACCATACCGGATAAAAGGAATATGTTATATCCGGAAAGAGAACAGGCAGCTCGGAATTAAAAAATGTCAAAAAGGCTGTTGCCAACACATCATCCGAACCAACTCCTACAAATACCTGATCCCTTCCAAGTCCGTAAAAGCGTGCCAGCTCCTCCACCAGCAGGCTGATGGTGGGATCAGGATAAAATCTTAGTGTATCGGCATTAAGCTCATGCAGCACCCTTGCTACACCCGGTGCCGGAGGATAGGGATTCTCATTGGTATTAAGCTTGACCATTTTTTCCACCGCAGGCTGTTCCCCCGGCACATACGGGATCACCCTGCGGATATTCTTTTCCCATTCTTTCATCTAAAAACCATACCTTTCATCTAAGTCAGCATTTTCCTGTTTAATTCCCTGTTTTATTTCCCAGCCAGATACTCGTCAGCCAGCTTCTTAAAGGCCGGCAGGGATCTTTCTATCATGGAATAATCGACACAATAAGCTATTCTGCAATAGCCCGGACAGCCAAAGCTGGACCCCGGTACTATAAGTATATTGTGCTTCTTGGCCGCTGCCGCAAAGGCCTTATCATCCTCCTCAAGAGCCTTGATGAAAAGATAGAAGGCTCCCTGGGGCTTTACACATTCATAACCGTATGAAAGCAGGCTGTTGTACAAAAGCTCCCTGTTACGGTTATAGATTTCCACGTCCACCTTCTCGTCAATGCACCTGGCTATTGCCCTTTGAATAAGCGAAGGCGCATTTACAAAGCCAAGGATTCTGTTGGCTACATTTGCAGCTTCAACCACATCGCTAAAATCGTCCACCTCATCAGGTATTACCAGGTATCCGATTCTTTCTCCGGGAAGAGAGAGTGACTTGCTGAAGGAATAGCCTACTATGGCATTATGATAGTATTTGGTTGTATACACAACCTCCGCTCCGTCGTACACCAGCTCCCGGTAGGGTTCATCTGAAATAAGATAAATTGAGCTGCCAAACTCCTTTTCCTTCTTATTTAATATATCCGATATGGCTATTATCGTTTCCTCGGAATATATAACACCGGTTGGATTATTCGGGGAATTGATTATAACCGCTCTTGTCCTGTCGGTAATTTTTGCTTCAAACTCCGCCAGGTTAGGCTGGAATGTTGTTGTGTTTGGAGAAACCACCACCAGCCGGCCGTCAAAATTGCTGACATAATTGCGGTACTCGCCAAAAAACGGAGCGAAAACAATTACCTCATCACCGGGATTAATAAGGGTCTTTAAAATAACATTAAGTCCCCCTGCTGCCCCGACCGTCATAATTATATTCTTATAAGTAAATTTGGTATTAAATTTTTCGTTGATTGATCGGGCAATCCTTTCCCTGACATCTTCATAGCCGGAGTTATTCATATAGCCATGTACCAGATTTGGCTCCTCCTCGTTCAATATATCAAGAAGGGCTTCCCTGATAGCCTTTGGCGGTTCCACACTCGGATTGCCAAGACTGAAGTCGTACACATTCTCAGCTCCATAAACAGCCGCCATTTTCTTGCCTTCCTCAAACATGGCTCTTATCACCGAACTGTTTTTTACCAAATCCTTCATCTTCTCTGAAATCATAACTATCCCCCTAACCTTTTTGCCGCCGGTAATTACTGCGGAGGCTATCATTATTCCTGCTGCAATTTATTATATACAGGCTATATTTTATCTATGTCCGCCCTATATACTAACGGAAGCGTATATCCATATATGCCTTAACAATATCCACGCATTTCTGGAAGCCCAGATGCGCGCTGTTAAGACAGATATCATAATTCTTGGCATCCTGCCAGTCACGTCCGGTATAATATCTGTAATATTCAGCGCGCCGCTTATCAATTCTTAAGATTTCCTTTTCCAGTTCCTTTTCAGACTTGCCGGTCATTTCCCTCAGGGTCTTTATACACTCCTTCAGGGGAGCATGTACAAATACCCTGATTACATTTGGATAATCCTTTAATATAAAATCGGCGCAGCGTCCTATAATTATGCAGGACTGGCTGCTGGCAAGCTCACGGATGATTTTGGCCTGATAATTGAAAAGATTGTCATTGGATACAAAATCATCGCTGTCAGGCGGTATCAATTCACCCTTGTATACATTGCTGGCAATTTTCCAAAGCAAGCTCTTCTTTATTTTTTCATCTGCCTGTGCAAACAGCTGCTCATTGATACCGCTGTCGTCCGAGGCCAGTCTCAGCAGTTCCCTGTCGTAATATGGAATTCCAAGCTGCTC
>JAAZDK010000002.1 GCA_012512855.1 Clostridiales bacterium | reverse complement strand
TACAAGTAATGCCATTTTGGCTTATATGCAGAAGTATTAAATAAATAATGTGAATATTAGAAATAATATTTGCAATATATGATAAATTGAGCGAATTTATTTTATTATTTTCTTCAACTGGCTTATTGAAAAATTATCTTAATTTCCTATTGACATCTGAAAATATGTGCAGCATGCACAAATGAAGCCCAAAAAATGGTAAAAAATGGGCTTTTATAGGTAAATTTTAACAAATGCCAAAAAAGTTATCCACAGCGTATAAGCCCAGATTTGATAATAAATAAAGTTATACACGAATTTATCCACATTATCCACAGATATCAACTACTGGTGTCTAACAAATTTTTTGCTGTCAATATCGAAAATGCGTTTTGTTACTTATGATAAATCATAAAATTGATGTAGATTTGGAAATTTTCTCAATGTCCGGTGAATTGTCGGAAAAATAAAGGTATTACTATGTAATTTTCCGTACATATTCTAAAAATGTCAAAGATGCTTGTCACTTTTCGATGGATATGTTATAATTATGATAGCATATAAATAGAGATGCTAACTAGAACGTCAAAAAGGAGTTGGGCATTATGCGTTATATAATAAGCGGAAAGAATATTGATGTGACTGAGGGCTTGAAAACAGCTGTATATGAGAAAATCGGCAAGCTTGAGAGATACTTCACTCCTGACACGGAAGTTCACGTTACCTTCAGTGTAGAGAAAGAGAGGCAGAAAATAGAAGTAACCATACCGGTTAAGGGTAATATAATCAGAGCGGAACAGGTAAGTAATGACATGTATGTTTCAATTGATTTGGTGGAGGAGATCATTGAACGTCAGTTAAGAAAATATAAGAATAAGTTACTGGATTACAAACAGGCGGCGGCAAATTTCAACAAAGCCTTTATTGAGGATGAATATCATGAGGATGACTCAATCAAGATAGTAAAAACCAAGAAATTTGCAATTAAGCCTATGGATGCTGAGGAAGCATGTGTACAGATGGAGCTGCTTGGTCATAACTTTTTCGTATTTCGTAATGCTCAGACTGATGAAGTTAATGTGGTATATAAGAGAAAGGGCAATACCTACGGGCTTATCGAGCCGGAATATTAAGCCGAGCAGGTGTTTGATGAGTAAACTATAAGGGCTGTTAACTTGCAGCCCTCTTTTTTTTTGTATATCGTATATATAGTATAGTTGCTGTAATTTATACCGCATTTTTCTGTTACAAAATTAGGTTGCTAAGTATAAGAGCAAATGTTACAATAAGAATTGTACATTTTTGCTGATGATGAATGACAAGATTAATAAGTTTAATATAAATATAGGAGTGAAATTAAATGGGATTATTAACAAAAATCTTCGGAACCCATAGTGAGCGTGAAATCAAACGAATAACACCGATTGTTGACAGGATTGAGGCTTTAGAGCCGGAATACAGCAAGCTTTCGGATGAGGCTCTGAGGGCTAAAACCATAGAATTCAAAAACAGGCTGAAGAACGGTGAAACCCTTGACGATTTGCTGATAGAAGCCTATGCAACAGTAAGGGAAGCTGCCAAGAGGACTCTTGGTCAAAGGCCCTACAGAGTGCAGCTGATGGGTGCTATTATTCTGCATCAGGGGCGTATAGCCGAGATGCGTACCGGTGAAGGTAAGACACTGGTAGCGACATTTCCGTCATATCTAAATGCTCTGGAAGGCAAGGGTGTTCATGTGGTAACTGTTAATGACTACCTGGCTAAGCGTGATGCCGAATGGATGGGACAAATACACCAGTTTTTAGGTCTGTCAGTTGGTGTAATCCTCAACAGCATGAACAGTGAAGAGCGTCGTGCTGCGTATGCCTGTGACATCACCTATGCAACCAATAATGAGCTGGGCTTCGACTATCTGAGAGATAACATGGTTATCTACAAGGAGCAGCTGGTGCAGAGGGATTTGCACTATGCCATCATAGACGAGGTAGACTCCATATTGATTGATGAAGCCAGAACACCCTTGATTATTTCCGGACAAGGCGGAAAGTCGACCGAGCTGTACCGCATGTGCGATATTCTGGCAAGGCAGCTCAAGAGAGGTGAGACAAGCGGAGAGCTTACCAAGATGGCTGCCATTATGAAGGAGGAAATAAAGGAAACAGGTGACTTTATCGTTAATGAAAAGGAGAAGAGCGTTCACCTGACTGAAGAGGGTGTAAAAAAGGTGGAGCAGTTCTTCCGTATTGAAAACTTGGCTGATCCGGAGAATCTTGAAATACAGCACAATATTATCCTTGCCCTCCGTGCCCACCATACCATGTTCCGGGACAAGGATTATGTGGTTAAGGACGACAAGGTTCTTATTGTCGATGAGTTTACAGGCCGTATTATGCCCGGCCGCCGCTACAGCGATGGCCTTCATCAGGCAATTGAGGCCAAGGAAAATGTGAAGGTGGAGAGGGAAAGCAAGACTGTTGCTACAATTACCTTCCAGAACTTCTTCAACAAATACTACAAAAAATGCGGTATGACCGGTACAGCTCTGACAGAGGAAAAGGAATTCAGGGAAATATACGGAATGGATGTAATAGAGGTACCTACTAACAAGCCTGTTGTCAGAATTGACCGTGAGGATGCGGTATATAAGACCAAGAGGGAAAAGCTGAATGCTATTATAAATGAAATTGTAAAAGCCCATCAGAAGGGACAGCCGGTGCTTGTCGGCACCAGATCTATTGAAGCTTCTGAGGAGGTATCTGACCTGCTTAAGAAGCGCAACATACCCCATAAGGTGCTGAATGCCAAGTATCATGAGCTTGAGGCTGAAATAATAGCCGAAGCAGGCCAGAAGGGAGCGGTTACTATAGCAACCAACATGGCTGGTCGTGGTACCGACATCAAGCTGGGAGAAGGCGTGGTGGAGCTGGGCGGCTTAAAGATTATAGGTACTGAAAGGCATGAATCCAGACGTATCGATAACCAGCTGCGTGGACGTGCAGGAAGACAGGGCGACCCCGGTGAATCGCAGTTCTTCATTTCTCTTGAGGATGAGCTGATGCGCCTGTTCGGCTCCGAGAGATTGATGAGCATATTCAATTCCCTCGGTTTGCCTGAGGGTGAGCAAATACAGCACAAGATGCTGAGCAATGCCATCGAGAGGGCTCAAAAGAGAATAGAGAGCAACCATTTCGGTATCAGAAAGAGTCTGCTGGAGTTTGACCAGGTCAACAATGAGCAGAGGGAAATTATTTATGCTGAGCGACGCAAGGTTCTTGACTGTGAGAATATGAGGGATACCATATTGCGAATGATTACCGATACGGTTGAGGCCTGTGTCAATAACTGCATCGGTGAGGATCAGAACCCGCTTGAGTGGGATCTGGAGGAGCTGAATAATACCCTCCTTCCGATAATACCCCTGCCCAAGATAGAGTTCAGCGAGGATGAGCTCAGGAAATTAAGGAAGAAGGAGCTTATACAGAAACTGAAAGAGGATGCGGTAAAGCTGTATGAGGAGAAGGAGAGCCAGTTCGCCGAGGAGCAGATCAGAGAGGTAGAACGTGTTATCTTACTTAAGGTTATTGACACCAAATGGATGGATCACATAGATGACATGGATCAGCTGCGTCAGGGTATTGGACTGCAGGCGTATGGTCAGCGTCAGCCGATTGTGGAATACAAGTTCCAGGGTTATGAGATGTTCAATGCCATGATTGATGCCATCAGGGAAGATACCGTTAAGTTCCTGATGCATGTCAGAATTGAGCAGAAGGTTGAAAGAGAGCAGGTAGCCAAGGTAACCGGCACCAATAAGGACGACACTCTGCCTAATGCTCCGGTAAGAAGGGCTAACAAGAAGGTAATGCCTAACGAGCCCTGTCCCTGCGGCAGCGGCAAGAAGTATAAGTTCTGCTGTGGCAAAAGTATCTGATTAGAATCTGTTTAATAGAAAGACGAATGTATAATAAATAACCGTGTATGTATTTATATACATTTGGGATTGAATTTTGACAAATAGTATTATATAATAACAAAATGAGGTGATTAAGTGGTTGAATTAGATCAGTTTAAATATACATTGACCAGCTATGATAAGCCATTAATAGAAGTGGGGGATTCACTTTAACATCAGCAGGAAGAGTGACCGCATAGCGGAAATTGAGCAGACTATGGATGAGCCTGGCTTTTGGGACAATGCCCAGAGAGCCCAGGAGCTGATGAAGGAGTTAAAGAATCTAAAGGATACTTTGGATGAGTATAATAAATTAAGAACACAATACGAGGATGTTCAGACCCTGATACAGATGGCGTATGAAGAGAATGACGAGAGCCTTATTCCAGAAATAGATGAAACCCTTAAGATGTTTATAAGGGATTTTGAAGAGTTGAAGCTAAAGACTCTTTTGTCTGATGAATATGACAGGTACAATGCAATTGTCAGCCTACATGCCGGTGCAGGCGGAACAGAAAGCTGCGACTGGGCCAGTATGCTCTTTCGCATGTATCAGAAATGGGCGGATAAGAAGGGTTTTGATCTGCAGGTGCTTGACTTTCTGGATGGTGATGAAGCCGGCCTTAAGTCCATAACCTTCCAGGTCAACGGAATGAATGCCTACGGCTATTTAAAATCCGAGCACGGAGTGCATCGCCTGGTTCGAATATCCCCCTTTAATGCGGCTGGCAAAAGACAGACCTCCTTTGTATCCTGTGATGTTATGCCCGATATTGAGGAAGATCTTGGAGTAGAGATAGACGAAGACGATTTGAGAATTGATACCTATCATTCCAGCGGTGCAGGCGGACAGCATGTTAATAAAACTGCTTCTGCAGTCCGTATTACCCACCTGCCGACAGGTATTGTGGTACAGTGCCAGAATGAGCGTTCACAGCTGCAGAATAAGGATAAGGCTATGCAGATGCTGAAGGCCAGACTTTATATGCTGAAAAAACAGGAGCAGCAGGAGAAAAAATCGGGTATACGCGGAGAGGTTAAGGACATCGCCTGGGGCAACCAGATAAGATCCTATGTGCTCCAGCCTTATACGATGGTCAAGGATCATCGTACCAATGAAGAGGTAGGCAATGCTTATGCTGTATTAGATGGCTATATAGATCCGTTTATAAATGCATATTTAAAATGGAATGCGCAGAATGCAAAGTAGTATGCATCCGGCATTGCATAGGAATGGAGGCTGTTATTCAGATGATAAAGCAAGCTTTATTTGTGCTGGGCGAAGAGAAATATGGAATGGATATTATGGAGATCAACATAATTGAAAGGACAGGCAGCGTTGAAAAGGTGCCTGGCTTGTCGGAAAATTTCAAGGGCATTATCAGGCTTAGGGGAGATATAGTTCCTGTGTATAGCCTGCGCAGAAGATTTGGCCTTGCTGACATTCCGTATGATGACGATACCAGATTTGTAATAAGCTCATGTGGCGGTATGACTGTTGCCTATGAGGTTGACAAGGTGGTGGAAATCCTTCAGCTGGAGGAAGATCAGCTGTTTAGTGTTCCTGAGATAGCAATTAATAATGATAACCGCTATATGAAAAATGTAATTAATCATAACGGTCAACTTATAGTCATTCTTGATCCTGAAAAGATAATGACGGAGCAGGAGCGAGCCGCCGTAGATAAAATAGTAAATAAAAATAATTAGATGTTAAAAATCTAATTTAATAATAAAGTAATACAAGGATAATACTATTTTCCTTTGAAAATAAGCTTTCTTGGAAAATTTTATTTACCTGTAAAATTTCTTTTTTGAAACTCAGGAGGATAGTAAAAAGTATGAAAAGAAGAATAATTGCTTTAATGGCGGCTATGCTTGTTGTAACAACCTTGTTTGCAGGCTGTAAGAAGGATAATGACACAATCATTGTAGGAACAGAGGCCGGCTTTGCTCCATATGAGTACATGGATGGCGATCAGGTAGTCGGAATTGACATGGATATTGCACAGGCAATAGCCGACAGCATGGGCAAAAAGCTGGTTATTAAAAACATGGATTTTGACGGCGCGCTTCTTGCTGTTCAACAGGGTAAGGTGGATTTTGTTGCCGCCGGCGTTTCAATTACTGAGGATCGTAAGGAGAAGATGGATTTCTCCATTGAGTATGACGAGTCAGTAGAGGTTATAGTGGTAAATAAGGAAAATCCAGCAGTCACTGAGGTAAGCAATGAGGGACTGGCAGGAAAGATAATAGGTGTACAGCAGGGAAATGTAGCCGACCTTTATATAGAAGATGAGGGTATTGAATACAAGGAGCTTAAGCGTTACACTCTGTTTTCACAGGCGGCAGAGGATCTGAAAAACAACAAGATTGACTGCATAGTTATGGATAAGCTGCCGGCAGAGGCTCTGGTAAAGGCTAATCCTGAACTTGCGATTCTTGACGGAATACTCTTTACTGATAAATATGCCATTGCAGTAAAGAAGGGAAACAAGGAGCTGCTTGACAAGATCAACGAAGTACTTCAGGAGCTTATTGACAGCGGTAAGATAGATGAGTTTACTCTGAAACATACAATTGATTAATTACACAATGATATTTACCGGGTTTAAAAGGGGCTGTAGCCACATTTGCAGCCCCTCTTTAACGTCTTGGGGTTTAAATAAAAGTGTATTTGGGCATATGGCTGCGAATTAAGGGATAATCACTTGGTTTTTAAGTGCTACTTTATTAGAATCTATTGGGAGGTAAACATTGAATATAGTAACTGGTTGGTTTACGGAAATCTATAATTCCTTTTACAGAGCAATAGTACCTGACAGACGATATCTGGCTTATCTGAATGGTATTAAGGTTACTTTGCTAATTTCATTTTTCGCTATTTTACTGGGTATAGCTATTGGTGTTATTGTTGCAGTTGTAAAGGTAACAGCCAAGGAATCCAGGATGAAATGGCTGAAGGCTATATGTGATCTGTATATTACGGTAATAAGGGGAACTCCCCTTATGGTGCAGCTGCTGATTATATACAATCTTATTTTCACATCCCGGAATACCAGTGAAATAGCAGTCGGTGCCATATGCTTCGGCATCAATTCAGGTGCTTACGTTGCTGAAATAATAAGAGCCGGTATAGACTCTATTGACAGGGGGCAGATGGAAGCCGGGAGATCCCTGGGACTTAATTATATGCAGACGATGAGACTGATAATAATGCCTCAGGCAATCAAGAACATTTTGCCTGCCCTGGGCAATGAATTTATCACCCTTATTAAGGAAACATCGGTTGCCTCTGTGATAGCTGTTACGGAGGTTACAAAGGCTGCCCAGTATATCGGTTCAAGAACATATGATGTTTTACCTCCGTTGATAATTGCAGCTGCCTGTTACCTGATTATGGTTGTGGGCTTATCAAAGCTTTTGGGCAACATAGAAAGGAGGATGGCCAGAAGTGATCGTAATTGAAAATCTTAAGAAATCCTTCGGAGACCATCTTGTACTTAACGGAATAAATGAAACCATAAATAAAGGCGAGAAGGTAGTTGTAATCGGCCCTTCCGGCTCAGGAAAATCAACCTTCCTGCGTTGCCTGAATTTGCTGGAGGTACCGGACGAGGGTACCATATGGTTTGAAGGAAATAATATAACCGATAAAAAGACCGATATAAATCTGATCAGACGCAAGATGGGTATGGTATTCCAGCAGTTCAACCTCTTTCCCCATCTATCAGTTATGGAAAATATCACATTGGCTCCTGTAAAGCTGGGGATTATGACAAAGGAGAAGGCCGGACAGAAGGCTGTTGAGCTCTTAGCCAGAATTGGCCTGTCAGATAAGGCGGACGCTTATCCCAACCAGCTGTCGGGTGGTCAGAAGCAAAGAATTGCAATAATCCGTGCCTTAGCCATGAACCCGGATGTGATGCTTTTTGACGAACCAACCAGCGCTCTTGACCCGGAGATGGTGGGAGAGGTTCTTGATTTGATGGTGCAGCTGGCCGATGAAGGCATGACCATGGTAGTTGTTACCCATGAAATGAGATTTGCCAAGAAGGTGGCCACCAGAGTGCTGTTTATGGATGAAGGCAGGATAGTTGAGCAAAATACTCCTGATGCGCTTTTTGAAAATCCCACCCATCCTAGGCTGAAGGAGTTTTTGTCCAAGATATTGTAGGACTGATTGAATTAAGTTTATTGCCGGCTGCATAACGGTGATATGAAACAGATTATAAATCCGTAACCGGAGTTTGACTTTTTAATGAGTTCTATTAGCATTTAATTGATTAGTAAAGTTCTAAAGGGATTGCTTCAAAGCTTAAGATTTAAGTTAAGTCGCAATTCCTTTTCTATTTTGCTTTCCTTTATCGTAGGTATATGTCAGTAGAGTATAAAACATTTTTATTCTGCAGGAAAGTTCCCCTGACTTCTATGCCGGGATTAATGATAATAATTCATTATTATTAATTTTTATAAAAAAATGATGCAAATACCGTTATATTTGAAGCAGAACTACCAAATCGCTTATTCTTTTATTAAACAAGGTAAATTTTTATTGCATTATGAATAATTATATGATAGTATATCTTTCTAAGACAGACAATTGTGTTTGCTGTACATACAGCCGGTAAAGTTGCCGCAAGATTATCAGGTGTCTGCAATTGCCTGCTTGCAGATGTTTGATAAATAATGCATTGGTACGGAGGTCTTTATGAGTGGAGATCAATATTATATAGTTAGAAAGAAAGCGTTGCCTGAGGTGCTTATTAAGGTTGTTGAAGCAAAAAGGCTTCTTGATTCAGAGCGCGTCATGTCTGTCCAGGAAGCAACTGATGCAGTCAATATAAGCCGCAGCTCTTTCTACAAATATAAGGACGATATTTTCCCCTTCTATGAAAATACCAGGGGAAAAACTATTACCTTTATGCTACAGCTGGATGACAGACCGGGGCTTTTGTCCAAGGTATTAAGCCAGGTAGCCAAATATGAAGCAAATATTCTTACAATCCATCAGAGTATCCCGATTAACGGTATTGCAATGCTTACCTTAAGCGTAGAGATATCGCCGCAGACAGAAAGCGCTTCGGCCCTGATAGAGTCAATAGAGTCCCTTGAAGGTATACATTATGTAAAGTTGTTATCCAGGGAATAATTGGACATACAGCCGCTAAATTATATCGTTATGTTTTCGTAATTTTATATTAGAATTGTACAGCGTGAATGGAGGATTAGCTATGATAAATATAGCAGTATTGGGTTACGGCGTAATAGGCTCTGGCGTTGTTGAGGTTCTGAATACCAACGGAGACAGTATTGCCAAAAGAGCCGGTGACCGGATAAATGTAAAGTATGTTCTGGATATTAATGATTTTCCGGGTGATCCTATACAGGAAAAGCTGGTAAAGGACATCAATATAATTCTTGATGACCCGGAGGTTAAAATAGTATGTGAGCATATTGGAGGATTAAATCCTGCTTATAGCTTTGTCAAATCAGCTCTGCTAAAGGGAAAAAGCGTTGTTACCTCCAATAAGGAGCTGGTGGCAAAATACGGAGCAGAGCTTTTGGATATAGCCAAGGAAAGAAGCTTAAATTTCCTTTTTGAGGCCAGCGTGGGAGGCGGTATTCCCATCATCAGGCCCCTTAACCAGTCCCTGACTGCTGATGAAATTATTGAGATTACCGGAATACTTAACGGAACCACCAATTATATATTGTCCAAAATGAGCGAGGAAGGGCTGGATTTTGATACAGCTTTGGCCAATGCCCAAAAGCTTGGCTATGCGGAGAAAAATCCTAAAAATGATGTGGAAGGCCATGACGCCTGCAGAAAAATAGCAATATTATCTTCACTTGCATATGGAATGCAGGTTGATTCCGAGGATATTTACACAGAAGGCATTACCGGGATTAGCGAT
>JAAZDK010000225.1 GCA_012512855.1 Clostridiales bacterium | reverse complement strand
GTTGTGGTAGACTAATTATAACACAAAGTTGGTGTTCTCTTATTTTTTATTCCTATTTGTCCTACAAAAATTTTACGCTAAGATTCATGCATGTCGGGGACAGATTTTTCCGTCAAAAGCAAATTGTGCCATCCATACAGGTAGAAGTCCGGATTGCACGCTGACCATTCAGACAGGTAAAAAGCCGGATTGTAGGCTGTGCCATTCAGAATGTTATAAAGCCGGATTGCAGGCAAAGAGTATATACAGGCAGGGCAAATTGAAATGCACCCACCGGCGGATTAAGAGCTTTGTTTTAATCTTGAGTATCCGGCAGGTGCTTAGTATGAGGCTTTTTTCCTTAGTCAGGCCGCAACAGGAAGCAGTTTGCTTATAACAGGCGGCAACTATTTGGCGGTATACATTCCTTTGCTTTGCATGTAGGCAAATATGGCTTCCCCATGCTTTTGCTCTTCAGTCTGGATATGGTTAAGGATGTTGCGTATCTGAGGATCCTTGAATTCAAAAATGGCTGTATTGTAGGTTGATGAAACATATTTTTCAGTCATTAGCATATCTGTGCACAGGTCCTTGTCGGATGCCTTAAATGCTGCATTGCCGCTGCTTTGCTGATCTATGCTGGCCTGCTGTGATTGGATATTCTGCCAATTGTGCTGGCTGGAATTTCCGGGATTATTTTGTCCACCGCTTTTGTTCGGCTCCGGTATTTGGCCTGCCAGCAGCTGATTAATGGTCTGAAGATGCTCTTCCTCCTTCTGGCCGTTTGCCCTGAACACTGCTTTAAGTTGGGCATCGGTTGCAAGATTGGCATAGTTCCAATATTTTAGGATGCATTCCTCCTCATGGCTTTTTGCATCCTCAAGCAGAAACCTTTCTTTTTCAGTCAGCTGAACATTTGCTATCATAATAACCTCCATTCATTATCCAGTTTAAGTTAAGTTCCTGGTATAGTTTAATTCCTCGGCTTTAGCCGGCAATTAACGGCTATTGTTAATTGGCCGCAGGCTTTATGGAATATAGTATTTTCATTTTTTATTAAAAATATCCAGCAGATTTATGCTGTGAGGTTATTATGATTTTACATGCAGAGCCGGTTTAAAGCTTATTCCTTAATATCATCCTCATATACAATCTGAAGGCCGGGCTGGTGGCCCTGGTTCATTTTCTTCCTTGCCTTGCGGTTGGCAACACTGTCAAAAATTATGGAGAAATCATAGTTTTCAGGATACAGCTGGTCAGCAGGCACCTTAAGCTTCAGCCTCTTGTGATTTATATATGTCTTTTTCTTTTGTATCTGTACCCCCACCTCACCCTTTTCATTTGCCTTGCTAAATACAATGCCAAGCTTTTTCTCAGGGTATACCATAACGCAGTCACCTATATTAAAGCGCTCGCTTCTTGTGTTTATCTGTCTGGGCTGTATTTGCCTTTGTATCCTGGCCGGTGAAGAGGGATTTGAATTCCGGCTTTTGTCGTTTACCGGCAAATCTTTAAGGAAATCATTATCCGGAACGGACGCTTCCTTATGACTGCTAAAGTATGCCTCCTCATAAGCCTTCTTAAGTATGTGGGCGGGCATGCCAAGGCGCTTGGCAATATAGAGGGCGCAGCTTTGACCTGCTTCACCAATCTCAAGCCTGTAAAGGGGCTTTAGGCTTTCTCGGTCAAAGGCCATTCTGGCATTGATAAGGCCTTCGGTTTTGGCGGCATACTCCTTAACCTCCGGGTAGTGGGTGGTCACAATAAAGAGGCACTCCTTCTTTCGAAGTTCTTCAAGTATTGCTATAGCTATGCCCATTCCCTCGGCTGGATCGGTACCGGAGCCCAACTCATCCAGCAGCACCAGGCTTTCGTTGTTGCTATGGTTGAGAATGTTGATAATATTCGTAATATGAGAGGAGAATGTGGATAAGTTCTCAGTGATGCTCTGGCCGTCGCCAATATCACACAAGACGGCATTGTTCATACACAGGTCGGCACTTTCGCATGGAATATGAAGGCCGGACTGGGCCATAAGCTGCAACAGGCCAACGGTCTTTAGGGCTACCGTTTTCCCTCCCGTATTCGGGCCGGTGATTATGACTCCTCTTATACCGTCACCGATTTGAATATTGAGGGGCACACATTCCTCCTGCTTAAGCAGCGGATGCCGGCCGTTTTTTATAACGATTCTTCTGTCGGTATTAATATTTGCCGGGACCGCCTTCATATCTACGCTTAGCTTTGCCTTTGCAAATGCAAAATCAAGCGCCACCATGGCTTCCATATTCGTTCGGATGGGTTGGGCGTTATCTGCCACAAGAGCGCTAAGCTCATAAAGAATCCTGCGGACCTCATTGCTCTCGGCTATTTCCAAAATGGCCAGCTCATCCTTAAGACGTGCAACGGCTGCAGGCTCTATGAAATAGGTTGAGCCGCTGCTGGAGATATCCAGCACGGAGCCGCTTACCATATGCTTGTATTCCCTTTTAACCGGGAGTACATAATGGCCGTTTCTGATGGACACATAGCCCTCAGTAAAACATTCCTTTTTGCTTCGCAGTATGGAATCCAGCTTGGACTTTATTTCTGAATTAATTCGCTCCATCTGCCGCCTTATATCCCTAAGCTCTGCGGAGGCATTGTCATCTACCTGGTTATTGCGGATTGCCTGCTTTATTTCATCTGCCAGGATGCTTAGCTCATCGATTGATGCCCCATAGGCGGCAAGATTTATGCTAAGTGACTCTGCCCGCTTTAAATAGCTTTTCATCCTTTTGCAGGCATTGATAAACATATCAATTTGGCCAAGCTGCTCAGGCACAAGCATGGCTCCCTTCTGGGCCAGATCCAGAAGCATGCCAATATCCTTCATTGAGGCCAGAGGAGGGGTTCCCAAACTGTCAAGGAGTTTCCTTGCCTGTGAGGTTTCGTTTATTCTGGCCTTAACCTCGCCTTCACTCAGGCTGGGCGTAAGATGCGCTAGCTTAAGTCCCGCCTCCTCAGAAACAGCATTATTGCAAAGAATTTTCTTTATTTTATCAAATTCCAGTGTAATCATTGATTTTTCAATCATTCAGATAGCTCCTTTCAAAATATGATCTATACATAAATGCAAATTGCCCACAGAAGATCCACCATACAATGGTTAATACTCCTGTGGGCAACTGTCCGTATAGCAGCCATTATTTCAAAAGCCAAAATAGAGCAGGGCATGACTGTGCCGATTGTCCAATTTGGTCGCAATAATATCATACCGGGCTCATGCAAACAAAAACAGCGCGTAAAGTCAGCGCTGCCACGAGTAAAAGGACAGCTTCGAGTATTAACTGCATGGGTGGATTACAGGACTGAAAAAGGCATACTTCGAGAGCCTTGCGTCTGATAAGAAGCAAGACAAACAGAATATCCTTATTGTCCACAAACCTCGCTAACAGTTAATACCGACACCAAAACCATCCTTTCTTATAATCAATCTTTAAACTGAAAACTATTGTAGCATATGACAACTGTTCTGTCAAAAGAAAAGTCACAGTGTTTTCAAGCAAATTCCATAATTCTAATCCTGACCTGTGGATTTTTTTGTCTGCTCAATGGCGCTAATCATAGTTTCCTTGCTCAGCATGCCCGGGGCATAGCCATAGATATTTCCATCCGTATCAATCAAAAAGGTGGTGGGAAAGGCTGAAATATAGTATTTGCTTAAAACTTCCCCGGTTTCGTCAAAGAGGACAGGGAAGCTGATATCGTTTTCCTTAATAAAGTCAATTATCTTATCCTTTGTTATGTCAGCATTATTGGGATATTCGTCGCTGACAGGGTTGGTGATGCTAAGAAAGATTACATCAGAGCTGTTTTCACCGTATTCCCTGTACAGCTCTTCGATATCCGGAAGCTCCTTTTTGCATGGAGGACACCAGGTAGCCCAGAAATTTAAAAATACTACCTTGCCTTTATAATCCGATAAGGTATGAGTAGTTCCGTTTTGATCTACAAGGGTAAAATCGAAGGCGGGATATTTTTCCTTCTCTGATGATGCGTTTCCATCAGTGGTATCATTCTTATCATTTACAGCATCTTTGTTTCCATTGTCAGTAGCTTGCTCGTCCCTGTTGCCGCTATCGGCCTCTTCGGTCGGGGAGGGAGCGCCTGTTTGCTCGCCTAAGGAGGCGGTAAATGAGTTAAGATATCTGGATATTGAATTCATCCAGCCGGTTAGAGTTAAAAAGCCAATTATAATCAATAAAATTCCTCCAGCCTTTACGGTATATCTTAAGGCCTTTTTATGCCTGTTCAGGAAGTTCAATACCTGTGTTGTGAACAGGCCCAGCAGCATAAAGGGAATGACAAAGCCTGCGGTGTAAACCAATATCAAGAGATTCCCCGCCAGTCTGCTGTCGCTGCCGGCAGCCAATACCAGGACGGATGAAAGCGCCGGGCCAATGCAGGGTGTCCAGCCAAAGCTGAAGGTAAAGCCCATGATATAGGCCAGGAGAGGGCTCATCCTGCGTTCTCCGATATTAAAATTAAAACGATGCTCTCTTTGCAGGAAGCTTAGTTTAATAATTCCGGTCTGAACCAGGCCCAGAAATATTATAAGCAATCCACCTGCACGGACAAAAGCCATCTGATATGAGTTGAAAAAAATTCTTAATGCATTCACCGACATGCCCAGAATAAAGAAAGCACTAGAAATACCCAGTACAAACAGAAGGGTATGAAGGAACACCCTTTTGCGGATGTATTTAACCCTGCCGTCCTCAGTGCTTATTTTGGCATTACCCGCCAGATAGCTGACATAAACAGGTATAAGGGGTATTACACACGGTGAAAAGAAGGACAAAACTCCCTCCAAAAACACGATAAAGATATTAATACTGGTGGCTGATACATTTAATGCAGGCATTTTATCACTCCTGAAGCATAAATCGAAAACAAAACGAAAAATATGACCCGAAAAAAAACGAAAATCAATTATTGATAGTATATTTGTTAATTATTTGATAAAATAAAATAAAATCTATGTATACTGATTCTTGGTATTATGTACATTTTCCTTTATTCTATAGGTATTTTGAGGAATTCCTGCAGAATAAAGCTTTTGCTTATCTTTGGTCTGTTAATTAATCATTTATACATACAAGATTATTTATGACAAGGCTTAAATCATTCCATGAAAATAGAATGGGATTAGTAAGCTATTTTGGTCATTATACCATATAGATATGCTTTGTGGGAAGCAAAAAGGATTATCTTTTTTAAGTTCTGTAGTTATTTTCCTTAATGCTATTATATGGAAGCCTAAATAATTAAAATAAGCAATTGCTTTTTTCTGATTGGAATGTATATAATAATAAAGAAATAGTATCATTTAATATCATTATAAGCTTTAGTTAATAAACCAATTTAATGTTTGATAGGAGCGAATGATAATGCTTGAAAAAGAATTTGAGAAATTATACTATAAGTTCCGCAACAATTACTGTAAGAATTTATTCTCAAGTGTCAATGAGGATAAGGACAGCTTAAGCCCGACAGAGTCGTATTGTGTGGAAGTTATCTTTTTGTTAAACAGACCTACTGTTCGCCAGTTTGCAAATTATGTGAATATATCGCAGCCTAATGCAACATATCGCATCAGCAATCTGATTGAAAAGGGATATGTAAGAAAGGTTTTATCACTTGAAGATAGAAGAGAATATTTTCTGGAGGTAACCGACAAGTTTTCAAAGAATTATGGTATGAATGCTTCATATAATGCTGAGCTGATGGCAACCATAAGAGAAAATTTTACTAAAGAAGAAATTGAGACAATGGAAAAGCTGCTTAAGAAGCTGAATGATATAATGGTATAGGATGAAAAAACTATTTTAAAGATGTCTCCTGCATTTTTACAAATGTAGGGGATTTTTTATTGGCAAAATTTAATGTCATATGGCAGTTGTAATCAGTTATGGATAAATAGGGGTGGATTTCCATATGTTACATAATGGTTAATTAAATATTACATAAATATTAAGAAATAAATTGACATATTAATATTTATGTAATATAATTCTCTTGAACAGGCAAAGTCTATACAATAATGAGGAAGCAAGGAGAGAGGCATATGAAAAAAGGTTTTTTGGCAAAATGCGGAGCATGCCTGGCGGCAGCAGTTATAGCAATGTCACCTGTTGATGCGTCTGCTGCTACGTTATTAAAGTTTGGCTCAAGAGGAAATGAAGTAGAACAAATACAAAGCGAGCTTAAGAATCTGGGATATTTTACATACAGCAAGGTTACAGGATATTACGGGAGCATTACCAAAGAGGCTGTGAAACGTTTCCAGAGGGCAAATGGTTTATATGTCGACGGGATAGTTGGCAGGCAGACATATGCTGCTCTTAAGTCGGTCGCAGGCAGTACAGTTGACATGACGGCAGATATTGCTGATGATGAGCTTTCTCTTATTTCGGCCTCATCCCTGTCAGCGGAATCCGACAGAACTGACAAAAAGGCCGGCTCCTTTGACTGGTTTACAACAGTAAAAAAGGTTTGGGAAAGAGGGGAAAATGCTGTCGTAACCGATGTGGAAACCGGTTTGAGCTTTAGTGTAAAGAGAACATACGGTACAAATCATGCGGATGTAGAGCCTCTGACCAAGGAGGATACTCAAATAATCAAGGATATATGGGGTGGCTTCAGCTGGGAGAGAAGAGCCGTAATTGTTGAGATTGACAATTATGTTATAGCCGGCTCGATGACGGCTATGCCTCATGCCGGTCTGGACTCTGCTGCAGCGAATAAATATGTAAGAGGGCGCAGTGGTGGTTACGGATATGGAGTAAATCTTGATGCGGTAAAAAATAACGGCTGCAGCGGTGTTATGGATATTCATTTCAAAAACAGCAGGACCCATACAACAAATGTGGTTCAGAAGGTGCATCAGGATATGATTAAGAAGGCGGCTGCATATTTGCTAAAATAAATGTAGCATATTTTGAAAGACAGAGACTTGCTGTATAACAAGCTATATGGCTGAAATGGATAAAATATGAATAAAGGTTATAGAAAAAGCAATAGAAAAAGCAAATAAAAAGGAGCTGTCTGACAGGCAGCTCCTTTAATATAATAGAAAATTCTCATAATAATATATTCATGAGCTTTGCATATTTTACCAGTAAGGAAATATCTGATCAAAATCTCTCCTGTACAGACATGTGGCGTAAGGCTTGCCTGCCGGAGGCACATATACCCCAATCTCGGCAAGATGAGATGCATATTCCGGCTTTGTCTTTAGTGCCGCAATGCACAGGAAACGATAGTTCGATCCGGCTTCATCCCGCTTTGCTACAACCAGTGGATAGTAATCATATTCATCCTTGTGCTTTTGCAAAGCGGTATAAAGAATATGCAAATCACGATCGTCTATCATTGTTTCATATCTCCATCTGCATTGCATATATAAAACCTCATGGATTGTATTACTATATAATATGCAGTCAGCCGATTAATCTTAACAGTTTAATTCTTATTCCCCGATATCAATTCATTGCTGGGAGCTATGCAATGATGATTTTCGCAGATGTAGTATGTGGTTCTGTCATTTATAGCCATGTAATCCTCGACAAAATCGGCTATCTCCTTCAGCTTTTCTGCATTTTCCTCGGTTTTCAGCAGGACAACGGTATTAGGCTCATAATTATCGGACAGATAATCAGATAACTCTTCGTAATTTTCCGGATCGTTTACTTCGTGGTTATTGGCCCTTGATGAGTCGCTGCGTACCGCCACACATACAATCTGCCTGGAGGGGTAAAGAGCCGACTGAAAGGCCATAAGGCTGAAGCTAAATCCTGCAGGATAATCGGATATCTGACCGGCAAGGAAGCGCAGCTGTCTGTCTGCCAGCCGGATATATTTACTGTCTGCTGTAATATTTGCCAGCCTCTGCAGAACATAGCCTGCCACCGAGTTGCCTGATGGAATGGCACCGTCGAATACCTCTTTCGGACGATAGATTAGCTGCTGGGCGTCTTTGGCATAAAGGAAAAAGCCACCGTATTTGTCGTCCCCAAAAAGCTCATACATTTTATCTGCAAGAGCGCATGCCTGCTCTAGGTAGCGCTCGTCAAAGCTGCAATCATAAAGGGCAAGAAGAGCCATACAGTAGAAGGCATAGTCGTCAATAAGGCCGGGAAAAGCAGCCTCGCCATCGCGGTACCTGATGAAAAGCCTGCCGCTTTCGTCCATCAGATTGTTGCTGACAAACTGTGCAGCCCGCTTTGCCACATCCGCATAATCAGAATTCCTGAACACTTTTGCGGCAGTGGCATAGGCTGTAATCATAAGAGCATTCCATGAGGTCAGGATTTTGTCATCCTTATGAAGTCTGGAGCGGTTAAGGCGGTAGGTATACAATTTGCTGCAGACCCGTCTTAGCTGTTCGTTGTCTGAAGATATTATTTCATTTGTCTGTATCAGGTTAGGAATTGAATAACCTTCAAAATTTCCCTCGTTTGTAATATTAAAATAGTTGCACGCAAAGGATGCATCCTCTGAGGCAGAGTCTTCCTTGTTCAGTACCCTGTTAATTTCATCCGGGGTAAAGACATAATATTTGCCCTCTACTCCTTCGCTGTCGGCATCCTGTGCGCAGTAGAAGCCGCCTTCAGGGCTGGTCATTTCACGGCGGATATATTCAAATATTTGCTCAGCCACAGAACGGTAGAATTCCTTTTTTGTATACTGGTAGGCTTCGGTATAGGTTAAAGCAAGCAGGGCATTGTCATAAAGCATTTTTTCAAAATGAGGAACCAGCCATCTTGCATCGGTGGAGTATCTGCAAAAGCCGTAACCGATATGGTCGAAGATACCGCCCCGATACATACGCTCCAGAGTATGCTCGACCATATAAAGTGCCCTCTGGTCTGCCTCATAATATGAATGACGGAGAAGGAACAAAAGATTATGAGGGCTGGGGAACTTGGGTTCAGAACCAAAGCCGCCGAATTCATGATCAAAGGACTGGTTAAACTGGGTTACAGCCAGGTTAATCATATCCTTGCTTGGTTCTGCAGGATCCAGGGAGCTTTCAAACTCCCGTTTTATTATGTCGGCCAGTTTGTTTCCCGTATTCTGCAGATCGGCCGGGTCCTGCTCCCACCTTCTTTTAACCTCGCTCAGCAGATCATAAAGTCCTATCAGATTGTAGCCCGGATCCTTCGGAAGATATGTTGCTGCAAAAAATGGCTTTTTGTCAGGGGTCATAAGGATTGTTAGCGGCCAGCCGCCATGACCGGTAGTGGCCTGACAAATGGTCATATATACGGCATCAATGTCAGGGCGCTCCTCCTTGTCCACCTTGATACTTACAAAGGCCTCATTTAGAAGCTCCGCCACCTCTTCGTCCTCAAAGCTTTCATGGGCCATCACATGGCACCAATGGCAGGTGGAATAGCCTATTGATAGGAAAATGGGCTTATTTTCATTCTTAGCCTTTTCAAAGGCCTCATCACACCAGGGATACCATTTGACCGGATTATATGCATGCTGTAATAAGTAAGGGGATTTTTCATTAACTAATTTATTTGGTATCCGTGTTGTTCCTTTACCCTTGTTTGTTTCCTGATTGCTTGTATTCATATTGACACTCCTTATCGGCATATTTGCTTGTCTGAGTAAACTTATTTTTATTATTATGCCAATAAGAAGAAGAGATTATATATAAAAATACCATAAGCTAAAAATTTCTTATGGCAGAGGAAGACCACTATTGATTCTCTCCCTTATTCCAATATAGCTTTCATCTGGCATATATCTGGTGTCATCAATAGCAGCCGCCTTATCTGCTTCGCCTAATATAATCCCTTTTCCAATCAAATATAAAGAGCATTACTATTCTTTGTCAGGTGGAGTTGCCAAAAAAATGCAGGTTATAATATAATTAAAGCTGTATAACGGCACATATAATAGTGATTTGTCACATATGTTGTAGAATCCACTTAAAAATTTATAAGTATTTTGAGAGTTGCATAAATTTTGTTTTCTAAATTTATGAATTATTGGCATATACAAGCATATTTTATAATGCTAGAATTTAAGTTGCTAGAAATACTATCAGTATTTTTTAAGGAGGATAATGAAATGAAGTTAAGGAAGGTATTAGTTGGTTTTATTGCAATGGTATTTGTTCTGTCCACCATGGTGGGAACAGCATTTGCTAAGGATCCCTCCAACAAATTGCCTTTCAGCTTCCCCGACGACAATTATGATTGCTGGGTTAAGCTGATCGGTGGCGGCGAGTTTATTTCAAACGCTGATGTAGCTACAAAGGTAAAATCTGTTGACATTACATTTGAAGGAAATGCTACGTTCGATCTTCAGCTTGTTTATAACTCCAATGATGGTGGCTGGGCGCCTACAGATTATCCGGGACAGACCCTGGATGGAAAATTGGTTGTTAACTTCCCTATGGATGGTACATTAGGTTCACAGTGGTGTGAAGTTGTTGTGTTCGTAAACAACCAGAATGGTGATGTTACAGTTACCCAGATGGATTTCAAGGATGAGGCAGGCAATATCCTTCTTACACATGGCAAGGCATCTGCTGATGATGCTGCTCCTGCAGAAGAAGCTGCTCCTGTAGAGGAAGCTGCAAATGAGGCTCCCGCTGCTGCACCTAAGACCGGTGTTGTAGGATTAGGAGTTGTATATGGCCTTGGTGCTGCTCTTCTTGCATCCGGTGCTGTAGCACTTAGAAGAAAGCAGAAATAACTAAGCTTTAAAAATTAAGCATAAAAATAAGATACATAACAGGCTGCCTTGAGGCTTCAGGGCAGCCTTATTAAGGCTCTGCCGGTAATATGTTTTTATGGAAGGCATGCTCTTTATGTGATATTATTACATGGAGCATGCTTTTTATTAGCGGCCTGTTGCATAAGCAATCTATTTATTGTGATTGCTTTCGGCAGGCAATCCGGTTCAGATGAAGAAGTTCATCCAGTAAAGCAGACAGAGCAAAGCTCATCCGTATTATCACAAGGTTAACTGATTGAAGCAATGACAACAATATAACTGAGATTTTAGTCTCAGGAAGGAGCAGAACATGATTAGCTATAAAAAATGCAGTGAAGTGGATTTACATTTGGTTTATGAGGCCTTTCAGGCAGGATTTGCAGATTATATTATCAAAACGACAATTGGCTGGGAGCATTTTTACTCTGCCTTTTTTGAAAGAGAGGGCAACAGGCTGGATTATTCATTTATTGCACTGGATGATGAAAAGCCTGTTGGAATTATTTTTAGCGGCTTGAAAAACTACGAGGGCACCCTGACACTGCGTTGCGGAGCGCTTAGTGTAGTTCCGGAATACCGTGGCCTTGGGGTCAGCAAGGCTCTATTTGAGCTTCATCGTCAGCTGGCGATGGACTTAGGCTGCAGGCAGCTGTTTCTTGAGGTAATAGTAGGCAATGACAGGGCTATAAAATTTTATAAAAAGCTTGGCTATCAAAAGATATATGATTTGCAATATTTTAATTTAAAACCAGCCTCAGATATCTTTAATGACTGCCGGCATGAGGTTAAAGAGCTTGACTGGGAACAGATAACAGAGCTTGCTGCAGGCATAGATACCCACATTAACTGGCAGAATGGAATTGATTATGCAAAAGGGGTAAGTGGTGTTAAAAACTATGGAATATATCAGGAAGATGCTCTTGTGGCTGCTTTATGCATTGCGCAGTCAGGAAAAATATATTTCCTGTATACAAGGCCTCTCTTCCGCCACCAGGGCTTGGCAAGCAGCCTTCTTTCCCATGCGGTGGGCAGCCTGAAGCTGGAAGCTTTGCATATCAGCTTTCCAAATAATGCTGCGCTTGAGGGCTTTGTCAGAAAAATGGGCTTTGCAAGAAATGAGCTGGCCCAGTATGAGATGTATATGCCCTTATAGACAGCTTCCACCTCCTGTGACACTGTGGATTATAAGTTTCAGTAGCGATTTCCTCTGTCACCCTACCTTTGCCATGCTACCTCAGTCACAAGGTCCCTAAGTAACGCTTTATTACACATATTTGCTGAAAAAATGCATTGCCAGCCTGTTGGCTGTGTCTTTAGCGCTGTACAGGGCTCCCTGCATCCAGCCGTGCTTGGCAGACACATGCTCACCCGCCAGATATAATCTGCCGTTATATTCAGGCTGCTGCAGCTCATATGAAAAAAGCTTCTTCTGTCCGGGCAAATCAAGACTAAAAGCGCCCCGGTACAAGGGCTCGGCATTCCAGTGAACAGCCTTGTGATATTGAACAAAGGAGCTTAAGAATCCCCTGGGCAGACCATGAACCTCCTCAACATTCTGCCTTATTGTCTCGTATCTTAGATTGTCGTACATTCCGCCGAGCCGGACTGAATTATGAGCCAGGGTATAGGAGGCTGTAAGAACTCCGGGCTCCTCGCTGGTGCAGCTGGCTTCCGGCAGGTAGCTGTTATGATCGGGCGGATATAAGATAGACTGAATCGGCAAATCCGTAAAGGATATTCCGCCGATTATATTGCCATAATCGGTATTTCGCTCCCAAAAGCGTCTGTTGCAGAAGAATGAGACCTTCATTGCGTCCGTATAATACTGCTCCATGATCGCCTGTATCTTGGAGTTTGTAAAACGGGGCCTTATATCAACGGTTCTCAGGGCGGTCAGAGGTATTGTGCATATTACATAATCAAAAATATCGGCTGCATCATTGCCGTCAATCCTGTTCCTGTATTTTAGCACTATCTTGTTTTTATAATCCGACAGATATATGCCTGTTACTATATGGCCGGCCTTGTAGGATACGCTGCCTATCTGGGACTGGGACAGGCTGCCGTATCCCTTTGGATTTTTTGATTTAAATGAGTCAAAGAAGGCTAGTGGAAGTTTTACCATCCCCCCCTGGATTCCAAATATATTTACAAAATCAAAGCTGTAATCATCAGAGGCAATATCGGCATAGCTTACATTAAGCAGGGCACCTGCTGCCGGGTCAAGACCGGATATCAGTTCTATTGCCCCCTGGCTTAAGCCAAGCATTTCGTAATTTTGCCTGAGACTGATTTCAGTTAAGGAAAGAAATTCCGGAGAGTATTCAGGCAGGATACGTATAAGCTGGGAGCGTTCCTCAGCTGTCAGCTGCAGAAAACGGTATGTATCGGCATATTCCTTAAGAGCTCTCCAGGGAGTATTTTGCTCTTCGGAGGTAAGATTATATTTGGGATAGATATATTGCTCTATAGAATCAGTAACCCTTATCCGGACATTATGGACGTAATAAAAATTGTTGCGTTTCGGGGGAGTTAAGGATGTGGTGTCCAATCCGAAAATATTGATATAAAACCAGGTCGTTTCATGGGAAACCGGAATTCTGTATGCGCCATATTCCCCGTAATACTGACCATTTGCATCATAGTAGTAGGTGTATACTCTACCGCCGATTCTGTCAGTATTTGCCTCCATAATAGTGATATCGGCACCAAGCTTGCGCAATTCGTAGGCAGAAGCCAAACCGGCCAGTCCTCCGCCAACTATGCCTATTTTTACCCCCTTAAGGGCCCCTGCCGGTACAATGCTGGTAATTTCAGGAGGCGGGCTTAAATATTGAAGGATGTAATCATAATCCTCCGGCCTGCCGGCATTCTCGCAGGTCTCCTTCAGCATCCTGCGCCTCTGCTCATCAGTTGGATTGTTGACAAGGTTCAAAGAAGATTGCATGATTTTGCTCCTATTTATTATTACAGTAGAAATATATTAGCGCCGAGATCATAATATAACAAAATCAGCCGGAAGCTTAATAAGAATCCGTTTATAGCGCAGGCCTGTACGGGACAGGAGGCTGATTGCCTGTCAGTTCTCCACAATTGGGGGAGAATGGAATTAATTACAACCATTTTATTAGATATAGTTATGTTTCTTATTAATTATATTAAATTGTAAAATGAAATTGCTAAGTATAAGATAACTATATGGATTTTTATTGTAAGAGGTTCGGATATAAACTGATATATGATCAGCAGTTAAGGAAGGCGTTGAGTGCATTATGAAGCTATTGGAGGACAGAATCAGAAGGGACGGCAAGGTAAGGGCAGGCAATATATTGAAGGTCGACAGCTTTTTGAACCATCAGATGGATATAGACCTGTTTGAAGAGCTGGGATTAGAGTTTAAAAGAAGATTTGCCGATTGTGAGGTAAGTAAGATATTGACCATAGAAGCCTCAGGAATTGGCATAGCCTGTATAGCTGCTCGATATTTTAAGGTACCAGTGGTTTTTGCCAAAAAGAGCAAGACGAAAAATATAGCCGGTGATGTATATACAGCCAAGGTGGAATCCTTCACTCACGGTCGTGAGTATGAGATAATGGTTTCTAAGGATTTTCTGGGGCCGGAGGACAAGGTGCTTATAATTGATGATTTTCTGGCCAACGGCAATGCGCTTTTAGGCTTGTCCAAGCTGGTCGAGGATGCAGATGCCACTTTGGTTGGTGCAGGGATTGTAATAGAGAAGGCATTCCAGGAGGGAGGAAAGCTCCTGAGGCAAAAAGGACTTCGTGTCGAATCATTGGCGATAATCGAGTCCATGGATGAGATAAATGGAATAATATTTCGCAGACAGGACTGATAAGGCTGCACAGCCTTGTATATAAAAGCTTTAAAACAATATTACCAAAACATTTTTTATTTAAGGAGGAAATATTGCAATGCTGAAGAGGTTAGTAACGTTACTGCTTATAGTTGCCATGGCTGCATCTATGACAGCCTGCAAAAAGACGGATGACAGCAAGGAAAGCGGCGGTGCGTCGGCCGGCATATCCAAGGACAAAATTAAGGTTGCTGTAATTCATATCGGTAATCCTGCAGACGGAGCCGGTTATACATATGCTCATGATCAGGGCATTATAGCCATGCAGAAGGAGCTGGGACTTGCCGATAATCAGATTATCCGCAAAAACAATGTGGATGATACGGATGCGGTTGCAATAAAGACAGCCCTTGAGGAATGCGTTGAAGAGGGTGCCCATATTATATTTGGTACCAGCTGGGGCTATATGGACATGATGGCTGAAATGGCGGAGGAGCATCCTGATATAATCTTCTCCCACTGCTCAGGCTACAAGAGTAATGACAAGAATTTCAACAATTATTTCGGAAGGATCTATCAGGCCCGTTATCTTGCAGGTATTGCAGCAGGTCTGAAAACTAAGAGCAATAAAATCGGTTATGTTGCCGCCATGGGCAAGGACAATGCCGAGGTTACCGGTGGAATTAACGCATTTGCAATGGGAATTGAATCTGTAAATCCTGATGCAAAGGTATATGTAAAGGTAACCAACACCTGGTTTGATCCCACACTTGAGAAGCAGGCAGCAGAGGCTCTTCTTGATATGGGCTGTGATGTAATCGCCCAGCATGCCGACACAACAGCACCTCAGCTGGCAGCAGAGGAAAGAGGAGTATGGGGCTGCGGCTATAACTCCGACATGACCAAGGATGCACCGAAGGCACATCTGACAGCTCCCATATGGAAATGGGGCGCTTACTATACAGCAGCTGTAAAGGCCGTTATTGAAGGAAACTGGACAAATGAGAATTACTTTGGCGGTATGGGGGATGGCCTTGTTGATATCTCCCCTCTGTCTGAAAATTGCGCCGATGGAACGGCTGAGGCAATTGAGGCTGCAAGAAAGAGGATACTGGATGGCTATAAGGTGTTTGAAGGCGATATCTTTGACAACGAAGGCAACCAGATCTGCAAGGAGGGCGAGTTCCTCTCCGATTCTGATATAACCGGTGGAAAGATGAACTGGTATTACAGAAATGTAGTAGCTGAATAACAGAAATATTATGATAACCGATGTTAGATTTTACCCGGCAATTATCAGAGATTAATTACATATGAGGTAGCTATGAATAATGATGTAATGGCAATCGAACTGAAGCAGATTACCAAAAGCTTTGGCCCGGTAGTGGCTAATGCCGGTATAGATTTATCCGTCAGGCAGGGTGAAATTCTCGCCCTGCTTGGCGAAAACGGTTCGGGAAAAACTACCCTGATGAACATGCTGTCGGGCATATATAAGCCGGACAGCGGTTCTATTTTTATTAACGGCAAAAGTGTTGTAATCAATTCACCCAAGGCAGCCATCAAATTGGGAATTGGCATGATTCATCAGCATTTCAAGCTGGTGGAATCCCTGACGGCAGCCGACAATATAATTATGGGCTCAAAGGAAAAGGGGCTTTTCCTTAAAAAATCCAGGGCAGAAAAAATCAGAAGCATTTCCAGGCGTTTTGGTCTGGAGATAGATCCCTTAAAAAAGGTACACGATATGTCCGTCAGTGAGAAGCAGACGGTAGAGATACTCAAGGTGCTTTACCGTAATGCCAATATTCTGATACTCGATGAGCCGACAGCGGTATTAACACCCCAGGAAACAAGGAGGCTTTTTGATATCCTCAGGAGGATGAAGCAGGAGGGCTGCGCCATAATTATCATTACCCACAAGCTGAATGAGGTTATGGAAATCAGTGACCGGGTAACTATTTTGCGTAAGGGGCAAAGCGTTGCCACTGTCAATACTGCCGAAACAAACATTAAGGAGCTAACCGAGCTTATGGTGGGAAGATCGGTTGAGCTTTCCATATACCGTCCTGAGCCGGAATATGACGAAAGCCTGCTGGAGGTACATCATCTTACAGTGGCGGATGAGGAGGGCTTTGAAACCATCAGGGATATTTCCTTTAATCTTAAAAAGGGCGAGATCTTGGGAGTGGCAGGTGTGGCCGGCAGCGGCCAGAAGGAGCTGTGTGAAGCTATAGCCGGTTTGATGCCTGTAAAGAAGGGGGCAATACTGTATAATAAGGAAAATCTGATTGGCAAATCTCCTAAGGAAATAATCAATCTTGGCATCAGTATGAGCTTTATTCCTGAGGATCGTCTGGGTATGGGGCTGGCCGCTTCCCTGAGCCTTGTTGATAATCTGCTGCTGAAAAAATATTATCAGGGCAAAGGCCCCTTTGTTAGAAAAAAGGAAGCGAGGGCTCTGGCAAGAAGGCTTGTTGAGCAGCTTGATATAGCAACCCCGAGTGTTGATGCCCCTGTCAGGAAGCTTTCGGGTGGAAATGTGCAAAAGGTACTTTTAGGCAGGGAGATCGAATCTGACCCTAATGTACTCATTACTGCATATCCTGTGAGAGGACTTGATATAAATTCATCCTATACCATATACGATATGCTGAATGAACAGAAGAAAAAGGGTGTCGCCATCCTGTTCATCGGTGAGGATCTGGACGTTTTGCTGGAGCTATGCGATCGCATAATGGTTCTGTGCCATGGCCGAATTACCGGTATAGTGAATGCAAAAGAGGTCAGCAAGGAAGAGCTGGGGCTTTTGATGACCGGCGCAGCTAGTGACAGACCTGACCTGCAGGAAGGGGGAAATAACTAATGAAGGACAATGCACATAGCATAAAAGAACCTCTGATGCGTGTAGTTAAGAAGGCCGAGCTGGGCTATACAAAGACGGCCCTCCTTTCTCTGCTGGGTCTGGCCATTGCCATAGCTGCGGGAGGAGCTTTCATTCTTATAATCGGCCACAATCCGACAGATATCTATTGGTCGATTTTGCAGGGAGCATGGAGAAGCAAGCTTGCAGCAAGCGGTACCATAAAGATAGCAATTCCCCTCCTGATAGCGTCTTTGGGCATCACTCCCGCTTTTAAGATGAAATTCTGGAATATAGGTGCGGAAGGCCAGATAATAATGGGAGGGATTTTTGCCACATATTTTGCCCTCTTCTGGGCTCATTTGCCCCATTATTTGCTGCTGCTTGTAATGTTTTTGGCAGGAATGCTGGGAGGCGGCTTATGGGGACTGTTACCGGCATACTTTAAGACCAAGTTTGGCACCAATGAGACCTTATTTACTCTGATGCTTAATTATATAGCTCTATATATGATCAAATACCTGACGGAAGGCCCCTGGCGTGATCCCAGCTCATCGGGCTTTCCCAAGATAGCCTCATTTGACAAAAATGCCAGACTGGATTTAATTTTCGGAGTGCATGCAGGCTGGCTGATTGCACTTATACTGACATTGGTTATGTTTATATATCTGAAGTATTCAAAGCAGGGCTATGAAATCAGTGTAGTGGGTGAAAGCGTAAATACCGCCCGCTATGCCGGAATGAATGTTAAAAAGATTGTCATGCGTACTATGTTTATCAGCGGGGCTATATGCGGTATGGCCGGTATGATTCAGGTATCGGGAGCGGCTCATACCTTAGGTGACGGGGTCGCCGGAGGAGTCGGCTTTACTGCCATAATAGTAGCATGGCTTGCCAGACTGAATCCCTTGATTATTCTTATAGTGACCATGTTTTTTGCCATTCTGGAGAAGGGCAGCAGTGTTATGCAAAGCAGTTACGGTCTGTCCCAGTCGGTTTCCAGCATACTGCAGGGTATCATTCTGTTTACCATACTGGGCATGGACTTCTTTACCAGATACCGTATTGTATTTAGAAAGGTAAGGAAAAAGCTATGATAATTAACTTTCTGTTCGCTGCAATAAAAGCCGGATGTCCCTTGCTGTTTGGCACCACCGGCGAGATAATGACTGAAAAAAGCGGCAACCTCAATCTGGGTGTTGAGGGCATGATGTTTATGGGAGCCTTTGTCAGCTTCTACACTGCATATAAAACCGACAGCCTTGCCCTTGCCCTTTTGGCCGCCTTCGGAACAGGAGTGCTCGCGGCCATGATATATGCGCTTCTTACGGTAAGCCTTATGGCAAACCAGAATGTGACGGGTCTGGCCCTTTCAATATTCGGAGCAGGCTATGCCAAATTTTTCGGTGAATCAATGATAAGCAAGGCGGGAGGCTCTCCCAAGCTTTCGGAAAGCTTTATAAAATCCATATCGGAACAGCCCCTGCCTCTTTTGGGGGATATACCGGTGCTTGGCAAGCTTCTCTTTTCCCATAATCCTTTGGTCTACATATCGATAATCATTGCTGTAATTTGCACCATATATATGAGCAGGACCAGGGCAGGTCTGAATATGCGGGCAGTAGGTGAATCTGCCGCAGCTGCAGATGCCGCCGGAATCAATGTATACGCTGTAAAATATATTCATATTTGCCTTGGAGGGGGTATCTGTGCCCTGGGCGGAGCCTATCTTTCCCTTATTAACGGGGGAGGCATCTGGAACAACAGCAATGTTGTCAACGGCCAGGGCTGGATTGCTGTGGCCCTGGTTATCTTTGCAGCCTGGAATCCTGCGAAGGCAATCTTTGGCTCTTTGGTGTTCGGCGCATTTTCGGTTCTGCAGTTTTATGTCCCCAGAAATATTATTGAGCTTCCAAATGCCTTTTATGTTATGCTTCCATTCCTTATCACAACTCTCATTTTGATTATCACATCCATGAAAAAGACCAAGAAGGGAGTTCAACCGGCAGGATGCGGTATAAATTATTTCAGGGAGGAAAGATAAAGCCTGAAAAGCCTTCGGCAAAAAGTGAATGAAAATTTCTTATATAAATAAAAGTAAATTGTGACAATATCACAGACATATGCTTCCTGTTGCAGTATAGTATAACCGGAAGATGAAATTGCAGGAGCAAAATGGATGGCTGCACAGGCTGCAGCAGGCAGGCCTGCATAAGCTTATATAAGATAAGGAATGGAGGTTATATTATGGCTGTGATAAGGATTACAGAGCAAAATTTCGATAAAGAGGTACTTAATTCAAAGGAACCGGTATTGCTGGATTTTTGGGCACCCTGGTGCGCTCCCTGCAGGATGGTGGCTCCGACTATAGATGAGATAGCGGAGGAAGTTAAGGGAGTTGCAAAGGTCGGCAAAGTCAACATAGATGAGGAGGCGCTACTTGCATCCCGTTTCAGGATAATGAGTATTCCGACGCTGATGGTAATAAAGGATGGCCGGGTATCTGCCCAGGCGGTAGGGGTGCGGCCCAAGAAGGATATTCTTAAGATGCTTAATGAATAGTTGAATCGGAAAGACACAGTAAAATATAGAATAAAACATTGCATGCAGTGTGGCTGTAGGATAAAATAATACCAAGGTCGACTGCATGCATTTTTATTATGCTTTGCAGGCTCCGAATTTTGCTTAAAAAATAAAAATCCTATAAAATTCACTCGAATTTTTTATAGAATATTTAATTTGGAAATTTTTAATATCTTGCTGTAAAATTATCTATATAGTATTTTCTTATACATGTTTCAAATATGCTTTCATCAGTCCGTATTCAGGAGGTTTATATGTCTGTTCAGCAGGAGGATCTGGCCTTTTTGCATGATAAGCTAAGCTTTTTTAGGGAGCTTGATGCAAAGCAGCAGCTTAGTCTGCAGCAGGCGCTTGTAATGAAGCATTTTAATAAAGGTGAAATTATGCAGGGAGGGGCCGAAAATTGTTCGGGCTTATTTCTCATATACAAAGGACAGATAAGGACTTATATTATATCTGAGAGCGGCAAGGAGATTACCCTTTACCGCTTGTTTGATGGTGATGTTTGTATATTTTCGGCATCCTGTATGATGAAAAACATAGCTTTTGAACTGCATATTGAGGTCGAGAAGGATACACAGGCCTATCTGATACCGACTTCTGCCATAAAAAAGCTTTCTTCAGAATCCCTGCCGGTTCAGATTTTTATAAACAACATTTTAACCAGGCGTTTTTCCGAGCTTGTCTGGATTATGGAGCAGGCGCTCTTTGCAAGCTTTGACAAGCGGCTGGCACAGTTTCTGCTTGAAATGTCAGATATTGATGCTTCCGATGTTTTGCTTATCACCCATGAAAAAATAGCAAACCACCTCGGAACCGCCCGTGAAGTGGTTACCCGCATGCTGAAATATTTTCAAAATATCGGATTGGTCAAGCTTGACAGGGGAAGTATAAGAATTATAGATAAAGAAAAGCTGGAGGAACTTGCATGTTAGATGTCAGAAAAAGGCTAATGGAGCTGGCGGATGAGAAATACCGAAATTTCAGTGCATCTCTGACACCCGGCAAGGATAATATCCTTGGGGTGAGATTACCTCTGCTTCGGAAGCTGGCCAAAGAAATACTGAAAAATGACTGGAAGGGCTATCTTAAGAATCCTTGCGACAGCATGGAGGAGCTTATGCTGCAGGGCTTTGTTATCTGCGGCTGCAAGGTAAGCCCGGAAGAAAAGCTGCTTATGGTGGCTGATTTTGTTCCAAAAATCGATTGCTGGCCGGTATGTGACAGCTTCTGCAGCTCACTGAAGCTGGCGGATACGCATAAAGAGCTGGTTTGGGATTTTATTCAGCCTTATTTTCATTCTGATAGGGAATTTGAGATACGCTTTGGGGTGGTCATGCTCCTGCATTATCTCAGCGAGGAATATGCCTCCCAGGCTTTTTCGCATTTTGACAGGATAAAGCATGAGGGCTATTATGCCAGGATGGCGATTGCATGGGTGCTGTCCATGTATTACGTAAACTGTCCCAAGCTGACACTTGAGTATCTTAAAAATAACAATCTTGATACTTTTACCCATAATAAGGCAATACAAAAAATCATAGAATCAAACAGAGTGGACAAGGTGGACAAGGAAATGGTAAGAAGCTTGAAGCGTTAGCTGTATTCTTACTGACAATTCAAATGAGAAGGAGGTATTAGGATGAAGCTTGTATTTTTGGGTGCAACCCATGAGGTGACAGGCAGCTGCTTTTTACTGGAAGCCTGCGGCAGGAATATACTTATTGACTGCGGGATGGAGCAGGGAAGGGATACCTTCGAAAATCAGGAGATTCCGGTTTCGGCAGTGGATATTGATGCTGTATTGCTCACCCACGCCCATATTGATCACTCGGGAAAGCTTCCGATGCTTTATGCCAGGGGCTTTAGGGGGAAAATACATTCCACCAGAGCAACTGCCTCCCTGTGCAACATCATGCTTCGTGATTGTGCCCATATACAGGTTGCTGAAGCCGAATGGAGGAACCGCAAGAAAAAGCGTTCAGGGGATGAGCTGTATGTTCCTATATATAACATGGAGGATGCGCTTGAAACCGTCAGACGTTTTGTGGGACATGATTATGGGGAAAAATTCAGGCTGTATGACGGTATTGAGGTAAGATTTACTGACGCGGGTCATTTGCTGGGATCCGCCAGCATTGAGGTATGGATTACCGAGGGAAGCGTCACCAAAAAGCTGGTCTTCTCCGGTGATATCGGCAATTTAAACCAGCCGCTTATTAATGATCCCCAGTATATAAAGGAAGCCGATTATGTTATTATGGAATCAACCTATGGCGACCGCCTCCATGATATCCCTCCCGATTATGTAACGGAATTGGCAAATGTAATTCAGTCAACCCTTGATGCGGGAGGCAATCTGGTGATTCCCGCCTTTGCGGTAGGCAGAACCCAGATGCTGCTTTATTATTTGCGTATAATAAAGGAGCAGAAGCTTATCAGGGGGCATGAGAATTTCAAGGTATATGTTGACAGTCCTCTGGCGGTTGAGGCAACACAGATTTTCAGTGAATTTATGTATGATTACTTTGATTCCGAGGCTATGAAGCTGGCAAGAAAGGGAATAAATCCGATCTCCTTCCCCGGTCTTAGGACATCAATTACCTCTGAGGAGTCCAAAGCGATTAACTTTGATGATGAGCCGAAGATAATAATTTCTGCTGCCGGTATGTGTGAAGCGGGAAGAATAAGACACCACCTTAAGCATAATTTGTGGAGGGAAGACAGCACTATACTTTTTGTAGGCTACCAGGCCGAAGGTACTCTGGGGCGACAGCTGCTTAACGGAGCGACCGAGGTCCGTTTGTTCGGTGAGACAATCAAGGTTGCAGCCAGAATAAAAAGTCTGCCGGGTGTAAGCGGACATGCGGATATGAATGGTTTGCTGAAGTGGCTTACCAGCTTTGAGAAAAAACCCGAGAAGGTATTTGTGGTTCATGGTGAGGACAGCGTATGTAACCGCTTTGCCGAATATCTCACAAAGGAATTGGGCTATGATGCATATGCTCCATATAGCGGGACAATATATGATCTCGCCCGAAATGTCTTTGTTGAAGAGGGAAGGCCCATACCTGCACAAGGAAAGGCTGCAGCACAGCGGGCTGATACGGTATTTGACAAGCTTGTACTTGCAGGTAAACGCCTGATTGCTGTTATACAGCGTAACAAGGGTGTAGCCAATAAGGATCTTGCCAAATTTGCAAGCCAGATACACGCTCTTTGTGACAAATGGGATCGATAAGTTGCTATAGAATGATTTACTACAGATAATTTTACTGCGTGCATAGGAGGAAATATTTTGACAACAACAGGACGAGGCTTTATAAGGAAACTGAAAATAATTATTGGATTGATTATAGCAACCTTGCTGCTGATGCTTACCGGAATCATTTATATTTGCAGTTACATTTTTGTTGCAGGCAATGAAGCGCAGCTTATGCAATATCTGGTTGCCGGAGCCGTAATGTTGCTGCTTTGCATGACGGTTGCAGCTATCATATATCTGCGTCATAATATACTACAGCCTTTTGCCCATCTTTACAACGGAATTGACGAGATAGGACTGGGCTTTTATACGTTGGACAACAGGGATGGATCGGGAAAAAGGATGCTGTCTGTATCTTCTGAAATAGACGATATGTTTGAGAAGATAAAAAATGTAATATCATTGATCAGCAGTCTTAATGACAATTCCTCCTTTGCAGAGATGCTGCAGTTTATATACAAATCCTTCTCGGCCTTCATACCATATAATTATATAGGAGTATCCCTGATAAGTGAGGATAAGAAATTCCTGAAGGCCTCATATGGGGTGTCCGACGCCAGTATAAAGGGCTTGCCGGACAGGTTTTCGGGAATAAGCTGGCCGATTAAGGAGACAAGCCTTCAGGAACTTATTCAGACCGGCAATTCCCGGATAATTAACGACCTGGAGAAATATTGCGCCGGTAAGCCGATAAAGCCATATAACCAGGTGATACTTGATGCGGGAATCAGAGCTTCCATAAGCCTGCCGCTTAAGGTGTCCGGTGAGCCGGTTGGAGTGATATTCTTCTCCAGCGTTTATAAAAATGTTTACAAACCCGAACATATTAAGCTTTTAGACACCTTGGCCAGCAGTATCGCCATTAGTCTCAATAAAAATATCTATGTTAATGATATTATGTACAGCAGTGTTCTGGCGCTGGCAAAGCTGGCGGAAGCAAGGGACGGCTATACCGGCGAGCATCTTAACCGGATGGCTGTGTATTCAAGACTGATAGCCGAGCTTTTGTATGAAAGCAATCTGTATACGGACGAAATCAATCTGGATTATATAGAACGAATAGAACGCTACAGCCCCCTGCATGATATAGGCAAGGTGGGCATTCGTGACAGTATACTGCTTAAGCCCAGAAAACTGACGACTGAAGAATATAATGAAATGAAGCTTCATACTGTTTATGGGGCAGAGGTTTTAAAGCAGGCACAGCAGAATATGAAGGACAATAAAAGGATGTTTCAGATGGGTATTGAGATAGTTGAGAGCCATCATGAAAAATGGGACGGTTCAGGCTATCCTGAGGGCAAAAAGGGCAAGGAAATACCGCTTTGTGCAAGGATTGTAGCCCTGGCGGATGTTTTTGACGCCTTAACCAGTGTCAGACCCTATAAACCTGCATTTTCCTTTGAAGCCTCCATGAAAATAATCTCGGAAGGAAGAGGCAGCCATTTTGATCCGCTTATAGCCGATATCTTCATAGCAAACCGTAACAGGGTGGAGGTAATATACAAGAAGTTTTTGCCGGCTATGACGGAGCACAAAAACAAGAATGAATCTTCTGTAAATATATCTTGATAATAGCATGAGTTTATACAAAACCCCTTAATGATATTAAATAATAAGAAAATGTTGCGCGAAGTCAGTAAACAGGATATAATAAAATTAAAATAATATACAAAAGAACGGACTCAAATATCCATATAAGTATAATAATATATTATAGGAGCGGGTTTGCGCATCAGTATTATTATATTGGTAAGGGGGATGTATGCGTGGAAAGCAGGATTGTCAGGTATTATTCACCAAGCAATAAAAAGCTTATATTGAGGGTTATTCCGGGGCATTTTGCAACGAATAATTCCCATATAAACCAGTATATCGATCTGACAATGACCAAATCAAGGCAGAGCGAGGCCCAGGAGGTTGCCAGGGAGCTGGCAAAGCATTACCAAAGAAATACCATAGTGGATACTATCGTATGCCTTGACGGCTGTGAGGTTATAGGAGCTTTTCTGGCCCAGGAGCTGACCAACGGTGGGATTATGTCCATGAATGCACATCAGACGATTTACATTATAAATCCCGTATATAACACAAACGGTCAGATGATTTTCAGGGAGAACAACCAGTCGGCAGTATTCAACAAGCACATTTTGCTGCTGGCAGGAGCCGTTACCACAGGTGATACCCTAAGGCGCAGTCTGGACTGCATAAAATACTATGGGGGAATTGCTGTTGGTATCAGTGCTGTGTTCAGCGCAGTTGATAAGGTTGACGGGATTGAGGTTAAATCTCTTTTTAAGCCCGGTGATATACCGGATTACAGGAGCTATTCGATTGATGAATGTCCTATGTGCAGCCAAAAGCACAGACTAGAGGCAATCGTCAACAGCTACGGCTATACAAAGCTGCATGGATAAGTAATTACTTATAATCAGTAAATTAAAGAAATGCCCGAATAATGGTGTAAGGCGCCGGATTTGCACAGCCGATCCGGTGCTTGCTCATTATCCGGGCTTTTTCCTTTGGCATAAAGTTACACAATATGAAATGATATCATCATTTTCTAGACATTTTATACAAATCGCCCGGCTCCTTGCGGTTAAAAAAATTTGACATAATAGCATCTAAAGTCTACAATATGATTAAGTGTTTTTAACTAACATGATAATTTTGGCATAATGCAGATCAAAAGATATCCGAACGAGGGAAGGGTTATGAGCCTAAGAGAAGCAGGCATTTTTATAAGGGATAAGGCTGCGGGCTTTATCAAAAGGAAAACAGGCCGGCTGCAGGCCGTTATTAACAATAAAAAGATAAAGACAAAGACATTTTACCTGTATGTTTTTTGTGTTCTCCTTCCTGTTCTCGTCACCAATATATTGATAATCAATTATGCCTTTATAGCTGCCCGGGATGAAAAGGATAAGAATATCAACAATATAGTTGATTCTGTTATATACGAAATTACATCATCGCTTGAAAGTGCTGTTTTTGTGATAATTGATGTTTATGCAAATGCATCTATCTATAACTTTCTTGATGCGCATTATGACAACGATGGCAGTTATCTTAATGCCTATAACAGGATTTTTAACAATTATGTGTTCAATGCCAGTACCAAGTTTTTAGTAAGCGGAATTACCCTTTATTCGGACAATGAAACCATGATAAGTGGTGGGCGCTTCTTTCGCATAGATGACGTCAAGAATCAGGAATGGTACAGGCAGTATATTCAGGGCGAACAGAATGTTTTTATTTATCCCTTATTTTGATAATTTGGAATTTAATAAAAGACGGATGCTGTCCATTATAAAAAGACTGAATTATCAGGGGAATAACGATATAACCAAGATTGTGAAGCTGGACTTAAATTACGGCATGATCAATGACAATATCAGAAGTGCTGCTCTGAACACCGATGTGTACGTCTGCCAGGGTGACAAGATATTGTTTTACTCCGGCAAGGAAGGTGTAGACATAATGTCGGACTATAATGATGTGTCAACCATACCTATGGACAGGGTACAGCTGCACAAGAGATTTAGCATATATGGCTATGATTATGATATCTATCTTGCCGGATATGAATCCAATTATAATGACAAGCTGCTGAATAATCTGTGGATACTAATCGTGCTGCTGCTGGTGGACGCATTGATTCCCGCCATGATGCTTTCACTGTTTTCCAGATCCATCACCAAGCGGGTGCTGCTTCTTGGAAGCTATATGAAAAGGATTAAGCTGGATGAGTTTGAGTTGATTCCCGAATGCGAGGGCAAGGATGAAATAAGCGAGCTGCTGGATAATTACAATCTGATGATTAGTATAATAAAGAATCTCTTTGAAAACGAATATAAAAGCAAGCTTGAACAGCAGGAGCTTACCCTTGCCAGGCAGCAGGCGGAGCTTTTGGCCCTGCACAGCCAGGTAAATCCCCATTTTATGTTTAATGTGCTGGAGAGCATCCGGATGCACAGTGTTATAAAGGGGGAGAAGGAAACCGCCAGAATGATTGAAAGTCTGGCAAGATTAATGCGCAAGAGTGCCGACTGGGGCTCGGATATGATAACTGTTGATCAGGAGATTTCCTTTACCGAGGATTATCTAAACCTGCAAAAGTATCGCTTTGGGGATGCCTTTAACTATAAAATCCGGGTCAGCACAGGATGCGGCTCTTATCTCATTCCCAGCCTTGTTCTGGTGACCTTTGTAGAAAATTCCTGCGTCCATGGCTTCAACAGGGAAGGACATGCCGGAACCATCTTTATCTTCATATATGAAGAGGACAAGCATCTTTTTATCCAGGTTGAGGATACAGGTGTAGGAATGGAAGCGGACGAGGCAAAAGAGCTGGAGAGGATGCTAAATGAAGCGGATATAGGAAAACTGCAGAAATCTACATCACTTGGTATGCTGAATGCCTGCATACGGCTAAAAAAATGCTGTGGCGCCAGGACCAGGATAAATATTGAAAGTGAAAAGGATGTTGGAACCTGTGTTATTATTAAGATACCGCTGACAGATATAAAGAAGGAGGAGCAAAAAGCATGAAGGCTGCTGATTCCCTTTTAAAGGTTTTGGTAGTGGATGACGAACCGTTTATCCGAAAAGGGCTTGCCGCTTTGATAGACTGGGAAGCGGAAGGCTACTGCATAAGCGGTGAAGCAAGCAATGGCGCTACTGCGATCGAATTGTTGAAGAACAATACTTATGATCTTATAATTTCTGATATAAAAATGCCTCAGATGGACGGCATTGAATTTTTAACCTATGTAAAAGAGAATAAGCTGTCGGATGCCAGATTTATATTTCTCAGCGGATATTACGATTTCCAGTATGCCAAGACGGCAATTCAATACGGCTGCTGTGATTATATCCTAAAGCCGATACAGAGCGAGGAGCTGCTGGCAACAATCCGAAGAATAATGAACGATTACAGAAAAGAAGCGGACAAGAAGGAAAGCAGGAAGGATGATGCAAAGGCATATCATCATCTGATGGCTGTTTTATGGGGCAAATGCGACGATATCGACATTAGGTATGTGCAGGACAAGATGGAGCTTTCAGGTGATATGACCTATGTCCATTGTGAGCTTTCCCAGAACGATGATAAATTTATGGCTCTTTCCAAGGATCAGAAAATATATGGATGAGCTCATTCATGCCATAGAGATTAATGATAAGTCAAGGATAAAAGAGGAAGCCAAAACCGTATATAAAAGTATGATGGACAAAAGCATGGATCCGGACATGGTGAGCAAAAACGTCCAGTACCTTATCTACAAAATGCTGGGGCTTGCATACAAGCAGGATACCGATATTGATCAGGAAGAGATTATGCAGTATATCAAGGAAACGGTATTTGCATCAAAAACCAGCAATGAAAACTGCCTGAGGTTCCAGCAGTTCATGGAGGAATACGCCGATTATCTTATGCAGGTAAGACAGAATAAATCCAAAGGGATAATCGAGCTTATTGAAGCAGAGATAGAGGATAATTATGCCGATAATATAAGCCTGAAGTATTTTGCTGAAAAATATTATTTCAACAGCGCTTATCTGGGGCAGCTGTTCAACAAGCAATACGGCTGCAGCTTCAAGGAATACTTGAACAATATACGTATCCGCAAGGCGGCTGAAATGATTCTGCATACCGACAAAAAGATATATGAGGTGGCCGTGGAGTCGGGATATAAAAACCTTGAGTATTTTATTAACAAATTCGAGGAGGTATACGGAACAACCCCCACAGGCTTCAGGAAGCGGAATATAAGCAGCATGGATAATTAGTAGAAATAACTAATTTTTTTTAATAAACTACTGCAAAGATGTACATATATACTTTGTAGTAGTTTTTTATATACTTTGTATGATTTCTTTTTGTTAAAAATATGTGAAAATATAAGCATCACTTTTGTGAGAATATATAATTTTGGGAGGGTTTAGTTTTTATGAAAAGAAGAATACTAACAATACTTCTCGGTATTGTAGTATCAGCATCTTTGCTCGCAGCTTGCGGTAAAGATAAGGGCTCATCCTCCAAGGTCAAGGAATTTACAGCATTCTTTGACAGACAGGGTATTGAGCTTACTGCTGATAATGAAATCAAGAAAATTATTGCAGAAAAAATCGGTGCACAGTGTAAAGAGACCTGGTTAACCGGTCAGACAGCTGAAGAAGCAGTTGGTATGTATATTGCCAGCGGTGAATATCCTGACTTCATGAACTGGAGCCCTCAGTTGCAGGAAGCAGGCGCTGTAGTAGCTATTGATCCTTATTTGGATAAGTTCCCGAACCTTAAGGCTTTCTGGAGCGAAACCCAGTGGGAGTCATTGAGGCAGGAAGACGGACACATCTATTCCATACCTCAGTTTGATAACATCAACATCAAGGCTATGGATACATATCATAGCGGAGAAGCATTCTGGATTCAGACCAGAGTATTAAAGTGGGACAATTACCCTGTAATCGAATCTCTTGATCAGCTGTTTGATCTGCTGGAGAGATACTATGCGGCTAATCCCACAATGCCTGATGGTACACCAGTAATTCCTTTCGATATCCTTTGCTATGACTGGTTTTACTTCTGCCTTGAGAATCCGCCTCAGTTCCTGGACGGATGGCCGAACAACGGTCGTTGTATAGTTGATCCCAAGACCTACAAGGTTTCTGACTACAATGTAACACCTACTGCAAAGAGATACTTCCAGAAGCTTAATGAGGAATACAAGAAGGGCATCATCAATCCTCAGTTCATGACAAACGACCACGATCAGTTCCTTGCCAACATCGCAAGCGGCCGTGTTCTTTGCATGGTTGAGCAGAGATGGGACTTCCAGACAGCAGAAGACTCCATCAAGGCTCAGAAGCTTGAGGGCTGCACATATGTTCCTTTGGGAATCACAATCGAGCCTGGTATGCATGAAATGTATTATGCTGTTAACGAAGCTCAGGTTCTTACCGGTGGCTTGTGCATCACCACCAGCTGTAAGGACGTTGAGGGCGCTCTGAAGTTTGTTAACGATTTGCTTGATCCTGAAATTATAACACTTCGTAGCTGGGGTGTTAAGGATGTTGACTATCTTGTAGACGAAAACGGCCTCTTCTACAGAACACAGGAGATGAGAGACAGAGCTGTAAGCTCCGATTACAAGGCTTCACACTTCTGCCCTTACAGCTACTTCCCTAACTACTCAGGTATGCATCCTGACGGAAAGAATGCTATTAATCCTAGTCAGCAGCCTGGTGAGTTCTTTGCAAGCTTAAGCAAAGATGAGCAGGAATGCCTGGCAGCTTATGGCGCTAAGACCTTTGTTGAGATGCTCGACTACAACGAAATCGACGGAACCAAGGAGCCTTGGTATCCGATGTGGTCTTATGTTAACTCACTGCCTGCCGATACACCTGGCGGAATAGTATGGAACAAGATGGAAGAGACCAAGAAGCAGTGGCTGCCTCAGGTTGTTATAGCTGATGATTTCGAGAAGACCTGGCAGGAATATCTGGACGCATATTATTCAGTAAATCCTCAGGTATTCTTTGATTGGATGCAGGAAGCTGTATATGACAGAATTGAGTTCGTTACTGGAAAGAGACCTAATTAATAGAGCTGATAAATCGTAAACTAGATTAATATACAAGCAGGTGGTTGGACAGGACGATTGCCACAGCCACCTGCTTTTGTAAAGAGGGTATGTAAAACTAATGGCTAGGAAAAATAATGTTAATGCGATAAGTGTAAATCAAGGGAATAAAAAAATAAGCTGGAAAGTGATTAAGAAGCAGAAGGAATTAATTTTATTGTCAATTCCTTTTGTTGCGTATGTCATATTGTTTAACTATGTACCGCTTCTTGGCTGGATTATGGCATTCCAGAAGTATAAGCCCCAGAAAGGTATTTTCGGATCGGAGTTTATAGGCTTGGATAAATTTAAGGAATTGTTTGTTGGTAACAGTGATTTCCTTAGAGTTATCAGAAATACTCTGGCTATGGGTGTTATCAATCTGGTACTGAGCTTTATTTTTGCCGTAGGATTTGCCCTTGTACTTAATGAGGTTAAGCACAAGGGACCCAAGAAGTTTGTGCAGACTATATCTTATTTGCCACACTTTTTGTCATGGATTATAGTTTGCGGAATTTTAAGAGATTGTCTTTCACCTGAGAATGGAATAGTAAATGAGCTGCTTGTCAGCCTGAAGATACTTGACGCTCCTATTAATTTCTTTACCTATAAGAGTCTTTTCTGGTGGATTGTAGGCTTTGCAAATGTATGGAAGGAAACCGGATGGAACAGTATTATCTATCTTGCCGCCATTACAGCCATCAATCCGGATCTTTACGAAGCTGCATCAATAGACGGAGCCGGAAGGCTTCGCAAAATGTGGCATATAACTTTACCCGGAATTAAACCGACTATTTTTATCCTTTTGCTGATTAATATCGGATGGGTTTTGAACGCTGGTTTTGAAATACAATACCTGTTAACAAACGGAATAGTACAAAGCGTCTCCCAAACCATTGATATATATGTGTTAAAATACGGTATTAGCTTAACTGACTATTCACTGGGTACAGCAGCGGGTATTTTCAGAAGCCTGGTAAGTATTATCCTGATTTACCTTGGCAACCTTGCAGCTAAGCTTGCCGGTGAAGAAAGGCTGTTCTAAGGGGGTGGGATGATGAAGACAGTAATTAAAAGACACAAGCGTATCGATATAGGAGGATTAATATATTCTTTCATAATAGGTTTGATACTGACAATATTTGTTATAGTGACCCTGTATCCAATACTGAACACTTTGGCTGTATCCTTCAACGATGCAATAGATTCGTTGCGTGGTGGTATTCATCTTGTACCCCGCAAGTTTACCTGGCAAAACTATATAACGGTTCTGAGAAAGGATAATATAATTACAGGCTTTTATATCTCGGTTCTGAGAACTGTTGTGGCTACCGTCCTACAGCTTTCTACTACAGCTCTTATTGCTTATGTTGTTAGCCGCAAGGATTATGTCTTTGCTAAACCGATAACAGTGCTGTACGTACTCACAATGTATGTTAACGGTGGCCTAATTCCTACCTTCCTGTTAAACAGGGCATTGGGACTTGCAAACAGCTTCTGGGTATATATCCTGCCCGGAATGGTAAGTGCCTTTAACATGCTTGTAATACGCACATATATAAACGGTTTGCCGGAGAGCCTACAGGAATCGGCTATGATTGATGGAGCAAACTTTACCACTATATTTGTAAAGATTATTGTTCCATTGTGTAAACCGGTATTTGCAACGATAGCCCTGTTCATAGCAGTATATCAGTGGAATTCATGGTTTGACACCATGCTTTACAACAGAATGAATGATAACCTGACAACCCTGCAGTATGAGCTGATGAAGCTGTTGTCCAGCGTCAGCCAGCTAAGCGGCAATGCGGACGCATCCCGTGTGGCCAGCCAGTCAGGTGCCAGCACACAGGTAACAACAGTATCAATACGTGCGTCAGCAACAATTCTTACCAGCTTGCCAATTGTTGCGTTGTATCCGTTCCTGCAGAGATACTTTGTAACCGGCTTGACTATAGGTGGTATCAAAGAATAGTAAATTTAAATGATTTAAAATACTTCTATATAACAAGTGACCAAGGAAAATGCTTGTTATATAGAAGTTTTTATTTGGGTGTACTATAGCCGTTTTCCCCTGCATACAATGTAACAACAACGATAATAAGGGGGAATGCGTTCTGTCAGGAGACAGACGCAGAAACTATGAAAGGCTATATAGAGGAACGGGCGGTTGAAATCGCTAATTATATCATTGAGAACAATGCGACTGTGAGGCAGACCGCAAAGCAGTTTGGCATTTCAAAGTCAACCGTACATAAAGACGTAACTGAACGTCTTTCGCAAATTAACCCCTCCCTCGCCGAGAAAGCGCGGGTAGTGTTGGACCTCAACAAGTCGGAGCGCCATATAAGAGGTGGCTTGGCAACAAAGGAAAAATATCTTAACAAAAGCAGATATACACAGGCTTATTAGCAGGTCGGATTATGGCCGGTGCAATTTATGGCAAAAAGGTATTGCATTTTAGCCGCAAGGTTAATGTAAATACCTTTTTCTTTTTGAAGCCGATGCCGGTGACGGTTCGGATAGCTTGCTCCAGACGCAGGTCCAGTTAGGATAGCCGACTGCTTTAGGGATTTTAACCAAATAATATGGCTCTATTATCCTATAAGCATGCAGTTTTATTTTTGTTAATGATTAATACTTTTCTCTTAAATAAAGAAAGTATAATTACCAAAAACTTTTCATCGAATTTTTATTCATATATTCTAAAAAAATGTTCAACTAAACCACATTATGTGCTATAATGTGATCTGTTTGGAATGGCATAAATACATTGTTTTTTAGTTCACAAAGAAAGAAAAAAGCTTAACAAGGATGGAAAATTAATTCACAAAGAACGTATTAGAATTAACAAAGCGCTATAATTTTACAAATTTATAAGTATCAAAAAGTCATGTATCACTAAAAAAGTAAAACTAATAGAAAGAAGGCATAATATGGCGAAATTGACATTTCCGGGTGGTATCCATACCTACGACGGTAAGGACCTGACAAAGGACAAGCCTACAAGCGTCCTTCTGCCTAAGGGAGAGCTGGTGTATCCATTGGTGCAGCACATAGGTGCACCTGCCAAGCCCGTTGTGGCAAAAGGGGACAAGGTGCTTGCAGGACAGATTATTGCAGAAGCCGGCGGCTTTGTGTCCTCAAATATCATTAGTGCCGTATCGGGTACGGTCAAGGCGATTGAAAAAAGACTCGTTGTCCAGGGAACTATGGTTGAATCGATAGTTATTGAAAACGACCACGAATATAATAAGGTGGAGGGCTTTGGCCAGGAGAGGGATTACAGCAGGCTGAGTAAGGAGGAAATCAGGGCTATAGTCAAGGATGCAGGTATTGTAGGAATGGGCGGAGCGGGCTTCCCCACCCATGTTAAGCTGACTCCGAAGGATGACAGTAAAATTGATTATGTTATTGTAAACGGAGCTGAGTGTGAACCCTATCTGACCAGCGACTATCGTATGATGCTGGAGCAGCCTGAGACTATCATTGGCGGTCTTAAGATTATCTTAAGATTGTTTGAAAGGGCCAAAGGTATTATAGCAATTGAGGATAACAAGCCTGAGGCAATAAAAATTCTTGGCGAGCTTGTGGCAAAGGAAGATAATATAAGTGTTATGGCGTTGAAGACCAAATATCCACAGGGTGGTGAGCGTCAGCTGGTTTATGCAACCACCGGCAGGAAGCTGAATTCTAAAAAGCTGCCGGCAGATGTTGGCTGTATTGTAAATAATATAGACACGGTTATTGCTATATATATGGCAGTGGCAAAAAGCACACCGTTAATTCGAAGAATTATTACAGTAACCGGTGATGCCATAAAAAATCCTCAAAACTTTAATGTGCCGGTAGGTACTGATTACTCTGAGCTTATTGAAGCTGCAGGAGGCTTTGTTGAGACACCTGAGAAAATAATATCAGGCGGGCCGATGATGGGAAATGCCATTTATACTTGTAATGTTCCGGTAACCAAGATTAGCTCGGCCTTTACGGCATTTTTAAAGGATAAGGCAGCTGTTGAGGAGCAAGCCTGCATACGATGTGGAAGGTGTATAATGAGATGTCCATTAAGGCTGATGCCGTTTGAGCTGTCTGCATTAAGCAACCGCTCCGACAGTGAGGGCTTTGTAAAATATGACGGTCTGGAATGCTGTGGCTGTGGTTGCTGTTCCTATGTATGCCCGGCAAAAAGAGGTCTGACACAATCCATTATGCAGATGAGGTCTAAAGTACTGGCCAGTCGCAAAAAGTAAAGCAGCAGTGATAATTTCAGAAAGAGGTGTAAGCTTTGAACGAATTATTTCATGTGTCGGCCGGACCCCATATCAGAAGCTCGGTGACGACAAAAAGCATAATGCAGGATGTGGTTATTGCACTTATTCCTGCCGGTTTATTCGGAATATTTAACTTTGGTATTAATGCATTGGTGCTGATTGCTGCTACGGTTCTTTCATGTGTTTTGACAGAGTATATATATTGCAGGCTTATGAAAAAGCGGGCAACAATCGGAGATTACAGTGCTGTTGTAACAGGTATTCTGTTGGCATACAATCTGCCTGCAGGCCTGCCTGTATGGATGGCTATTGTTGGCGGAGTGTTTGCAATACTGGTGGTTAAGATGCTCTTTGGCGGACTGGGCCAAAACTTTATGAATCCAGCTCTGGCGGCAAGAGCCTTTATGCTTATCAGCTTCCCGGTAAAAATGACAAGCTTTGCTGTAGAGAAGGTTTCATCAAGTGGAATTTTTGATTACATACAGCATGGATATCTGGCTGTAAGCACAGCGGATGCTGTAAGCGGTGCAACACCGATGGCGGCAATTAAAGCCGGAGAAAGCGTTGATCTGTTAAGCATGTTAATTGGCAATATTGGGGGAACAATTGGTGAAACAAGTGCAATTGCGATATTGATAGGAGGAATATACCTCTTAATTAGAAGAGTTATTACACCAATAATTCCTTTTACCTATATCCTTTCATTGGCTGTATTTGTTTTGTTATTTGGTGGCCATGGCTTAGACGCAAACTTTGTTCTCGGACATATATTAGGCGGCGGTTTGCTTCTTGGTGCTTTCTTTATGGCGACTGATTATGTGACAAGTCCGATTACTCTGACCGGACAGGCGATATTTGGCGTTTTGTGCGGCGTGTTCACCGGCCTGTTCCGTATTATGGGAGGCAGCGCAGAGGGTGTATCCTATGCTATCATTTTCTGCAACCTGCTGGTACCCCTGATAGAGAAGGCCACCCGCATAAGGCCCTTCGGAAAGGAGCGTGGCGCCAATGCAAACTAAGGTAAAGCAGAAATCAACTCTTATAAGGGATGCGCTTGCTCTCTTTATTATTACTTTAATTTCCGGTCTGGCTTTAAGCTATATATATGAATTGACCAAGGCTCCTATTGAGGAACAAGCCAGGATTAAGCAGGAGAAGGCTTATAAAGCAGTATTTACGGATGATATTACCCCGCAAAAGGATGAAGAGCTGACAAAAAAAGCGGCTGAGACTGATTTGACCTCTTATAATTCTGAATATAATGGTATTTCGATCGG
>JAAZDK010000224.1 GCA_012512855.1 Clostridiales bacterium | reverse complement strand
TTAAGATTACTGATATATCAAGCGGGTAGCTTAATCAAGATGCAATCCATAACAGCAGCTAGAGGGCTGCAAAATTCTTAAGTATCTCCAGACCTACATCTCCACTTTTTTCCGGATGAAACTGGCAGCCGAATATATTGTCCTTTTCCACTGATGCATGTATCAGGGTACTGTAAAATGTGCTTGCCGCCACATCATTTTCATCCCCGGCCTTAAGATAATATGAATGAACAAAGTATACATATGAGCCGTCCGGTATTCCCTTATATAATTTCTTATCCGGATTAATAGAAAGGGAATTCCATCCCATATGAGGGATTTTCAATCCTTCACTGTCGGGTATACGCAATATTTCTCCCTTAAGCAAAGATAATCCCTCTATACCATCGCTTTCATCGCTGCGCTCAAATAAGAGCTGCATTCCCAGACATATTCCCAGAAAAGGAGTTTTCCTGGCCGCAATCTCCTTAATCAAATCCACCAGCCGGTAATGCTTTAGCTTATTTATGGCATCACCAAAATTGCCTACTCCAGGGAGTATTACCTTATCAGCTCCAAGCAGAACGTCTTTGTCCCGTGTTATAATAGCCTCTTTGCCTATGTAATTTAATGCGTTTACCACACTCTTCAGATTGCCTGCATCATAATCAATAATTGCTATCATATTCGGTTCCTTTTAATTTAACTGAATTACATGTCTGTCTGCTTTAATTATTAATCCTTTCCTGAGCTATTTTGTGGATCTCCTGGCTGTACTCGTATGCATCCTTAATGTCAAGTAATTTTTTAATCTCATCATCAGACAAACTGAATACATTTTCAAGCTCAGCCAGAATTTGTCCTCTTACATAATCCAGGTCAGATTTAATACCAAGCATTGTAGCATACTCTATATATTTATCATATCTTTCAATACCTTTCAAGAGTGAATCCAGCGCCTGCGGATACATGCCCAGGTAATAATAATTATTGTATGAGTTCAGCTGCTTGTTAACATACATTACAGTCATTATTCTGTCGTATATTTCCCTGTCCTCATCCTTAGGCTCAATACCGCTTATTTCATTATAGGCCTCATTATATTTTTGTCTTTCAAAGTAATCTGTCGCATGCCGGATGCTCAGCGAGTATGACACCTTCTCTGTGCCAAAAAACAGTACCAATGCAAGAATACCGAAGAAGCAAAATACAATGCTGGCTCCTATACGGTTGATTCTGCCTTCATCCTCTACCTCATCGATAACCTCGATGATTTCCTTTCGCCTTCTCTTCTTTTCCTTCTTTTCTTCTTTTGCATTCCTTCTTCTCTCAGCATTAGCAGCCCGTCTGTTTCCTGCAGTCTCCTGCTCATCACCTTATGCGCCGCCGGCAGCATTTTTACGCTTAAAGAGTCGGGCAAATAAGCTTCCTTTTTCCTTCTCCTTTGCCTTGTCGCTGTCTTCGCTTGCTTGCTGCTCCATTTCCTTCTTTTTTGCCGCCGCCTTTTCATCATGTACATTTCCGAACAGGCGCTGCAAAATGTTTTTCTTTGCCCGCTTTGACTGTTCATTAACAGGCTGCTCCTCATCAGCCTCAGGCTCAGACTGCTGTGATTCTTTATTGTCTATAGCTTTCTTTGCCTTTTTTTCTATCCTTTCCTGTGCCTTTTTCTCTTTCTTTTCCTGCCTTTTTGCCTTCTTCAGTGCCTTTTTTTGCTTCTTGTTCTCAGCTTCATCGGCAGCTTCCGTCTGCACATCAGCTATAGCGGCATTCTTCGCTTCCAGGTCATTTAGTGAATTAACTACCTTGAGCGTATCGGAAAATACCTCTTTGACAGTTGGGGTATCGTCTACTATATCGGCCTGTCCGGACAAAAGCTCACTTATTGCCCTTGCCTCCTCCGATAAGGGATCATCTGACGGTATTTCATTCAACAGGCTTAAGATATCCTCTTCCTGCATTTCCTCCTCATCAGATGCCTCCACAACAGAGTCTGTGTCCAAATCATCCGCTTCCTCCTGCTGCCTAAGCTCAGCTTCCGTCATAATGCCTAAGGCTTCTGTATCATTGACATCGGTATCCACAAGCTCTTCTGTATGAAGGCTATCATCCATGTCAAGAGTCTCAAATAAATCCGCAGAATCCTCCATATCTACCGTATAATCCACATAATCATCGGACTGAGCCTTGAAGGATGCCTGCTCCATATCATCCTCTGCCGTGGCTTTTTCTTTATCTCCAGCCTTATCCACATTCTTCTTTTTATATATTCCATCCACATCCGGAGATGAGTTTTGGACAGAATTCAACAGACTGTCGAGATAGGATTCATTTTTAAGCATTTCCTCATCAAGACAGTTGCCGCAATATTCTGTTCCATCAGGTATTGTTGCATTACACCTTTTACAAATCGCCATTCGTGCACCGTCCCACTCATTCGGATAATCTTATGTACCCTTTATATTTTTAAGCTGATTAGTTAATCAACTGTAACGTTCTGATTAATATTTTTAATGATCTGTCTGAAATCAACGATCTCAATTCTGCGATCCTCGGTCTTATATATGCCTGATATTACGTTTTTCTGCTTTGTGGTCAGCTTTCTTCCAGGTTTTTCAACTAATGAAGGATCAAATCTGTGTATTCCTCTGACGCTGTCCACATGAAATGCTATATTATGATTTCCTATGCTGGTCACTATAAGCATATCCTCATTTTTACCAAGACCCAAGCTTCCTTCAGCTGTATTATCAGTCGTTTTTGCCTCCTCCTGCTTGTCCAGCAGAATACTTGCGCCAAAATTAATAATAGGTATTATAAAATCTCTCGGCATTATCATTCCCTCAAGGAATGGATGTGAATTAGGTATTGGGGTAGGCTTGCTGCTATAAGGCAATATCTCACGTATATCATTGATATCTGCTCCATAAGAATTGCCGCCGGCCTTAAACTCCAGCAACTCAATATCCTTTGTGCTGTTTGAAATATTCTTATCCATCTTCCTACCTCCGGTTAATAAGCAAATATGCTTATGTCATAAATCCTCTGCTTATGTTGTTTCCAATTTCTATTATAGTGATAATCACACGTTTTGTAAAGTAATACTATATTAGGGGCAAAGACCTTCCAGTTTATCTGTAATATGCAGATATTCCTTAACGGCCTGTGGCATACTGCTATATCATTATATCGGCATCTTGCGGCTTATTAATTACATTCCGCCATAATAAAATTCTGCGTGATATTTTTCCTATGGCTCTATGGTGACAGGAGTCCTTAAGGGACAATATCTCCACAATATGTCCATCACATCATTGTCAACAGCAATACAGCCAGCCGTCCAGTCCGAATGGCTTCCCATACCGTGAATCATTATTTCTCCACCCAGAGGCGTATTCCAGGGCGGGCAGGCTTTATTTTCTATGGCCTCAGCTATCTGCTCATATGTTTCTCTGTCAATAGTGCCGTTATCAAGCGCCTCGCGAGCATCCTCCGCATTTGGATAGGATAAGCCCAAAGACAGATAAAATCTGCTTCTGTCGTTTCTTGTGCAGATATAGTATTCGCCTTCAGGTGTACGGCCGTCACCTTCTCTTTTTTTGTCGCCCTCCGGCTCCCAGCCCAGACCTATGGTATAGGATGCAATCAGGTCTCTTCCGTCCCACAGCTCCAGAATTCTTAAGGATTTTTTTACTATGATGGCAGGTGAGCTTAATCTGTCAGGCAATGTGGCGCTGCTCGACGGTACTGTCTCATCATCCCCAAGCTTTGACGAATCCGCCAGATAGTCATTGTGAATATAACCGACAATCCCTTTATATTCAACCCTGCTCCATATGCCCTCATCCTGCAGCAGCCGTACCTTTGCGCCATCATAAAGCTGAAGTAAAACAGTAGAATCCAATCCGGGCGCCTCTCTCATATTTACCGAATTTCCTTTTACATATTTGGTGATTTCCTGATCCATGTCTTCTTCACCGGCCTCCGTCTGCCCTTCTTCTGCT
>JAAZDK010000223.1 GCA_012512855.1 Clostridiales bacterium | reverse complement strand
TGTAGATAGCTGTAAATTTTATTTATATATAATGAAATCCTGAGCCGTCTTACCTTTGTTTTACTTGAGAAGATACACTCAATGATATATAATTAATGAAAAGGTACAGAATTTACCGTTACGGAGAAGGGTATGGTTAACTATAATGAAAAAATTGGGTAATTGGCTTATTATTATCGGTGTTTTTTTCTTATCAATCGATATTGCGATTCAAATGGGAAATGCTTATCCTGAAATGGTAAAGACACAGCTTCTTGGTGAGCTGTTCCAGAATAATGTAATCAATAATTTCATTGGAAACAAGCCATCCATCGATATATTTAATGATTTAATCGGTCTTGTTTTCATCTTCATTGGAAGTGCCCTATTAGTAAAGAGAAGCCGTATATTCATCGCAGCGATACTGCTTGCCCCGGTTACCTCTGTTCTGTATGTTATTATTCTCCGGCTCCCCTATTATTTTCAGGCGAGGGAGCTATATGTAATAGTTGCAGGATGCAATTTTCTGCTTGTTTTCCTAATAATTCTGATAGAATATATCGTTATGAACGGATTTATAAAAATGACCAATTGTGTGGAGAACAGATGGCATAGCAATGAGATGCAGATTGGTTTTATGGTCGTAATGATAAATAAGGGATTACTTATTGGCATTAGATTTTTCTTTGGCTATAATATACTGTATATCGTCTATTCCATAGTCATGTTTGCTGCCGCTGTATTTTTTGCAAATCGTTTGCTTAAAACATTGGAATATGAACCGGAGGTTAATTTATAGTAAATAGTCTTAATCCTTACAAGGATTTTGTTCCATCACCAATTAACACCCCTTAGTAAAAAATGCACACCTATGATTTAACCGCTTGGTTGAATCGTAGAGTGTGCATAATTTATACTTCATCTTCTGCCGAGCTATGGCAATATTTCACCAATCATATGAGTCACAGCCGTTCCGCTAATCTCCACTCTTTCACCCAAATCCTTGCAAAGGATGGTCCCCCCTCTTCTGGACAGCTGCCTTGCCAGCAGTTCGTTTTTGTTAAGCCGTTTGCTCCAGAAGGGAATTAATGTAGTATGAGACGAGCCTGTTACAGGGTCCTCAGGAATACCTGCCCCCGGTGCAAAGAAACGGGAAACAAAGTCGCAATCCAGACCTTTTGCTGTTACTATAAATCCGAAAACATCCTTAATCCGTGCCAGTTTTAAAAAATCCGGCCTAAGCTCTCTAACGGTCTTCTCATTATCCAGAAGAATCAAAAGATCTCTTGCCTTATGTGTCTCCACGACTGAAGCGCCCAATGCTTCCTCCAGCAGCTCAGGTTTATTGTAAGGCACCGGTGGTCTGGACGGAAAATCCATAGCGTAAAGCCCATCCTTTCTTGAAACTGTAAGCACACCGCTTTTGGTGTGAAAATCCACCTTATCCAAAGTCGTATCCGTATAGTTCATCAGAACATAAGCGCTGCCCAGGGTTGCATGACCGCAAAGATCGATTTCCACTTCAGGAGTAAACCATCTTAAATCATAATAGTCATCCCTTTTTACCAGGAACGCAGTTTCAGCCAGGTTATTTTCAAAGGCAATGCTTTGCATTCTCTCATCCGGAAGCCATTCATCAAGCAGGCATACTCCGGCAGGATTTCCTCGAAAACGCTCCTCGGTAAATACATCCACAACAAAATATTTCATATTATCACCCCTTGATAAACTGAACACGGTTTATGGAAAATAATCTCATCCGTATTGTTCATCTATTATAAATATTTTCTGAATTTAGCGCAAGGAGAAAATAAATATGCTCACCCATATCATATCCTTGATGGGTTAACCAGTTTTTAAATAGCTATGTAACAAGGCCCATACGAAAATCATTACTTGTTTAATAATACGAGGTGGGCTATAATAAAAGCTATATTTTTTTGATTCAATTCTATAATTTTTATTCGATACAGGAGGATTAATAATGCTTGAAAAAGAATGCGCAAGGGAGCTAATTTCCTTTATACAGGAAGCCACCTCGCCATATCATGTGGTGGAGGAAAGTATAGATTACTTAAAAAAAGCGGGTTTTAC
>JAAZDK010000222.1 GCA_012512855.1 Clostridiales bacterium | reverse complement strand
GATATAGCCTCTTATGGTATGGGGATTTACAAAGTCTTTATCAGATATAAATTCATCAAAGCCCAGCAAGGGATATACCAAATCCCTCTTATAGCCTGTGGGCTTATATGGATGTATCGCTATATTGTAATAGCCCTGATCCTTCAGGGTTGTTGCCAGAGAGTCTGTCGGCCCTGTCACAAACTGCTGATAGGGCACACTGTTGGAAGGTAAAACCGCCATACTGTTGCCTGTCAGAAATTCATATTCCGTATCACTGGTAGCACCACCGAATACCGATACATATAATACTCCCTTTATCGTATCCTCATGCAAGGCTCTGATATTGGGCAGATAATCAATATTTGTCCTATAATCCCCTATCAGGCTTAGATCTGAAAAGGCCTCATTCATTATAACAATTAAATCCGGTTTTTCCTGCGGCACAGATACCTGCCCGTTTTTTTCAAGATCGGCGGCTCTTTGCCTTTCATAAGCTCCGACTAAAAGCCTTTCTGCTTCTTCTCTTGAATAGCCCTCAGGTTTTTCTGCATTCATCGCCTCAAGGTTGGCCACAAAGCCAAAGACCGTTCCATATGAGCTGTAGGTGTATCTGGGGGCAAAGAAGTCTATTACCCTTATCTTGCTTTTTATAAGATCAGTATTAAAAAACCAGTGGAAAACAAATATTGCATACATTGCAAATGTAGCCGCAGCAATAAGGCGGTAGCGGAGCCTGATCTTTTTAATCCTGTCCTCCAGCATATAGGTGATTGCAAACAAGGCAAGCATAATCAGGCTGGATGCAAGAAAGTTCTTTGTAAAGCTTAATTTATAACCACCTGCCACACTCAGACCGGTCCTCCAGATCAAAAGGTCGCTGGGAATTATCGGATTGCCTCTGAAAATGTAGACAAGATAATTAATAAGTGACGCTAAATATATTAAAACTGTTCCTATAATTATAGTAAGCCTGATATTCATTATCAGGGCAAAAATCATATAATAAATGACAATATACCATATAAGATTGTATAAGCCATATCTTTTGAACATATCCAGGTTAGTGTTGCCCACCATGGTTTCCACCATAACAAAGGCCAGAAATGGCGATATTATAAGAAACAAGCTGTTTATCCATAAGGCATGCTTCTTCATCCATTTTTTCAGAAAGGGTAGGCCCAGCATGCAGCCGGTCAAAAGCGAGGTGGATATAAAAAGAAAGCCCAGAGCGGTAAACAACCTTGCACCGGATAGTCGCTCCTGCCCAAGATAGATACTGAAAATAAACAAGCTGTAGGCAGACATTATATATACAGGAACATACCTTCTATTATTGTAAACAAGCTTTATAGCTTTTTTAATTATCCTCATCCGTCACAACCCTCATAAAGCTTAATCGCTAAAATTCACACTTAATCGCTTATTTTCTGTATCCTCCAACAACAGCTGTATTTCTCAGCCACAGATAAGATCCCTTTTTTGTAATTCTTATATATAATAAAGAAATCCCGAACATATGTCAACCGACTTATGTCCAGGATTATCTACTAATATTCATCAGGATGATTTTCTCTGTCTTCTCCTTAAAAATCACCAGCCGTGCTTCAGCTGTAATCCACTGCGAATCAAGATGTCACTGTGGAGTCCTCCTGTTCTTCATAAGCATTATTTTATTATAAGCTTTCATTATTAGCTTTCAGGCATATCCAGCTTGCATATTTCCCTGTCGTATGTAAGCAGACCGTTAACCTCATCCTCTACATCCGACAGCTGGGTATATACGGCTGCCGCCAGTCCCTTATCAATCAGGCTGTTAATTCTTTCTTCCAGCTCCCTGTAAGCCCTGATAAAATCCTGCCGGCTTAAATAAAGCCTGTAGCCATAAAGCTGCAATGAATATGAGTGCTCCTTTACATAATATGCATAGCCTCCATATTCGCTCAGTACCGTCGGGTATCTATTATGAGCCTTTATTTTCAGCGGATGAAAATAATTATGAATTGAAACAAAGTCCCCGCAGCCCTGGTCGAACCAGCCTGATGCGTGATCAACAAGCCGTGTCGGGTCCAGTCGGCGCACCATTTCGTAAGCATTTGCCGCATCGAACTGACCCCAGCCTTCATTAAACAGCACCCAGACTATGACTGACGGATGATTATACAAAAGCTCAACCGTTTCGGCACATTCCGAAAGCCACACAGCTCTTCCCTCTGCATTTTTTCTGCCAAAGCAGCGATAATGATGATCCTTTATCCGGGAGGCAAGCTTAGGGATAAGGGTGGGCAGATAGCCTACAAGCAGCATATTGTACTTTTCACCGCCATTGACCATGTCCTGCCAGACCAGCATTCCCAGGCGGTCACAATGATAGTACCATCTTAAGGGTTCAATCTTTAGGTGCTTTCGTAGCATGTTAAAGCCAAGTTCCTTGGCCTTCATAATATCGTATACCATTGCCTCATCAGACGGCGGAGTGTACAATCCGTCAGGCCAATAGCCCTGATCCAGAAGTCCCTTCTGGAAATAGGGCTTTCCATTCAGATATATTCTGGGAACACCCTGTTCATCCTTTAGTATTTCTACTGTCCGCATGGCAAAATAGCTTTCCACCCTGTCCTCCCCTGCAGTAATGACCATATCATACAACTGCGGCTTTTCAGGAGACCAGGGAATATAGCCTGCAAAGGGAAGATTAATGACAGGCAGCCTGCTGACGGTGCTGGTCAAAAGACGTCCCTTATCATAAATATCAACTCTGAAGAACAGATACTCAGCGTAAATCGGATCAAAATCATCATTCATAAAAACTTCAATGCGAACCAGATTCTCACTCATAACAGGAGTGATTCTCAGCGACCTTATATATAGCTGCGGCACCCATTCCATCCAGACCGTCTGCCAGATACCGCTTTGAGCGGTATAAAACATACCTCCTCTTTTCAGCTTTTGCTTGCCTCTGCTGTGGAAGGAGCTGTCGGATAAATCCGTAACACTAACTGTAATCAGATTGCTTCCGTATTTTATAAATTTGGTAATATCAAGAGAAAATGGAAGATAGCCTCCCTTATGCTCTCCAGCTGCCTGATTGTTTATGTAAATTTTACAGGCCTGATCCACAGCTCCAAAATGCAGAATACACCGCATACTTTGCGGAATGTAGCTGATTAAAAGCTCTCTTTCATACCATAGGGTCTCACCCGGCGCCAGCTGCCTGCCTACACCCGACAGGATGCTTTCAGGCGAAAAGGGAACCAGGATTTTACCCTCAAAGCTGTCGGGCCTTTTATCTTCCCTTGTTATACTGTAGTTCCAATAACCATTCAGGATAAAATAATTACTTCTTCTTAACTGGGGTCTTGGATATTCAGGCAAAACACAGTCCGGATTTATCCGGCTGCCCCATTTAGTAAAGAGCTGGTTAAAGCCGGCCGGCTTATTTTTAAACAGCATGGTTCGAATGGCATCCTTAAGCTTCATGCCCGCCCCTCCGTCGGCGGTCAAATATCAGACCATATCTCTATATATTGTATTCCATAAATATGAATTAATTGCTTTAATCGTTACTGTACCATTTGCTTTGGGCGCTGTACATTCTTGCATACTCGCCTCCATTTGCCATAAGCTCTTCGTGGGTACCAACCTCCGCAATCTCGCCATCCTTCAGAACCACAATCCTGTCAGCCAGCTTAACCGAGCCCAGCCGATGAGTTACTATGATCGCCGTCTTATCCTTTGACAGCTCGGCAAAACGATTATATACCCTGGTTTCCTCCAAAGGATCAATAGCCGCTGTTGGTTCATCAAGTATGATTAGCCTGTGCTTCCTGTAAAAGCCTCTGGCAATTGCCACCCGCTGCCACTGGCCTCCAGATAAATCCACCCCGTCAAATTCACGGGACAGCATTGTATCGTAGCCATCCGGGAAGCACTCCTCCTCCTTTGAAAGGCCGGCCATAGTGCTTGCCAAATCCAGCTCATTTGTGCTCAGCTCTCTATACGCATCGCTGATAGTTATATTTTCCGATAATGTCATCTGGTAGCGGCCAAAGTTCTGGAATACGGCAGAGGTATTTCCGGCAAGGGCAGACAGCTTAATTCTGTCTGTGGGAATATCCCCATACATGACACTGCCCTCACAGGGCTGATATAAGCCGCTTATCAGCCTGATAAGAGTGGTTTTTCCCGAACCGTTTTCACCCACCAGGGCAACCGTTTCACCGTTTTTAATTGTAAGGTTAACTCCATTAATGGCATTTCTTTCAGCCTTAGGGTATGTAAATACGACATCCTTCAGAACAATATCAAAATCCTCAGGGATCTCCTCATCACTCCCCTGCATCTCAGGAAAGCTTAGGAAATTTATATAGTTCTGTATTGTACCAAGATTCTGGGCTATATTGCCAATATGCGTGCATATAACCTCTTCCATTATTCCGTACAGCAATCCAATCGAATTAAACACAGCAGCAAAGGCTCCAACGGTTATTTCCCCCTTCATTAAGGCATCAAAAAGCATATAGAGTATTCCTATATAACCTGCAACTGTTAAAAGCCTCATGGCCAGCTCCGCCAGTTTTGTTTTCAGATTCGCTTTGAAGCTTAACTTGTTAAGCAGCTTTAAAGTATCCATATAGAGCCTTTTAAAAAAGTAAAATCCGCCCAGCAGCCTGGTTTCCTTGAATAGCTCGCGGTTTACAATGCAGCCTTCATAATACTCATTCTGCCTGCGCACAGGCGCACTCTTGTCCTCCAGCTTGGAAAATACCTTCGTCTTTATCAGCTGGGTCAGGGCTGTAGGTATAAATACCAGGACAATTGCCCATGCAAGTACAGGCTTCAGGGTGAACATATAAAAGCCCATAAAAATGAAATAGGGAACATAAAAGGTAAATATCGTCAGGAAAATGAAGGCAAAGTAGGTGGAATTGTTTTTGCCCTGATTTGCCTTGTTGATATCATCCAGCTTGTTACTGTCTTCAAAGGTTATGGGGGCTAATCTGGCAATTTTTTGATGCATTTGCCTGGACAGCTTGCCGTCAATAATAGAAAACATAAAATTCGGCAGATAATTGGCAGTTCCATTAAGTATCTGGCAGCCAATATTGATCAGGCCCAGCCAGATTAGGGACAGTATTACCGCAGCAAGGTCTGCTTTATTTACTGCAAACTGGCTTACCTTATCAAAAAAGCGTTGCTGATACATCGTTATCATACCCCAGGAGAAACCGTGGATTATGCTAAGCGCGCAGGATATCGTCAGCATAACAGGAGCCATCCTGGCCAGCCTCGGAAAAAGAAATATAAATGCTTTCAGGGCATTGACCTTTTCTACTTCCTTACTTTTATTCTTCTTTTCCTTGTTATCCTTGCTCATGCTTCATACCAACCTTTCTGGCTTTCATACATTTTTGCATATATCCCGTCGAGCTCTACCAAAAAGCTATGGTTGCCCTGCTCAGCAACACGGCCGTCATCAATCACCAAAATTTCATCCGCCAGCCTGGCCGCTCCCAGTCTGTGGGTAATAAATATGGTGGATTTGGCGGCGGATATCCTGCCAAACATTTCATAGATATTGCTTTCAGCCACAGGATCAAGGGCTGCGGTCGGCTCATCAAGAATGGATACCGGTCTGCCACTGTACAGATTTCTTGCTATGGCAACTTTTTGCCATTCTCCTCCGGATAGGTCAACACCCTCCTCCTTAATCTTGCCCAGCCAGGTATTTACTCCGTCCGGAAGCTTGCCCACCGCCTCATCCAGGCTGATGTTATTAATGGACTCCTTCAATCTCTCATCATCATCCGTCAATACATTGCCAAGCTTAATATTATCCTTAAGCGGGATACTGTATCTGGCAAAATCCTGATATACTACCGAGAAGATGCCTTTTAGCTCAGGCAGCGAATAATCCCTAAGGTTTTTGCCGTTTATATATATTTCACCCTCATAATTGTCATACATTCCTGTAAGCAGCTTGGTTATGGTTGTTTTGCCGGCTCCGTTGACTCCCACAAATGCATAATGCATTTTAGAGCGCAGCTTAAAGCTGCAGTTTTTAAGAATATACCTTTCGGTACCGGGATATTTGAAGGAAACATTTTTAAACTCAATTGATTCAAACTCAAATCCTGACATATCACTGGGCAAATCGACAGCACTATCCTGCTCAGAAAGCTTTGAAAATTCACTCAAATCCTTAAGGTATTCCCTGATGTTAGCCATCTGGCTAGTAATCCAGGTCAGCTGCCAGGACATCATTTGTACAAGATTTAAGCTGGCAGTTACAAGTCCCATAAACATACCAATAGTTATTTCTCCGGAGCCAACTGCCGGAATCAGCACTCCTATAATGGCCAGATTAATAAATACAGTAATCAGGCTGGAGCCCTTCATTTTAATAAACCTTTTTAACTCCGCCCTTTGGGAAATCTTTCTGGCGGTTTCATATTTTTCATGCCATATTTCATTGACATGCTCGGAAAATGAGAAAAGAGTACGTTCCTCCACCAGCTCCCTGCCGGTCAGGATATAACTCAGATACCAGCCTCTGCGATGATGCTTTTCGGCTTCCTTATTTGCTTCATAGGTGGTCTTTCCGGCCTTTGCCGCTATGTAGAACAGGGGAACACAAATCAGAATTATCAGAAGTCCCGCCCACCAAACCTGAGTCATTAAAACCATAAGAATTGATACGACTCTTATTATCAGATCCACGGCTCCAAGCAAATCACCCATTCCACCTCTTATTCTGCCTACCGGGTCTTTACAGGTTCTGCTTATCAGATCCCAGCTGTCATTATTCTCAATATGCTTATATTCCAGCCTGGCCCGCTTTTCAACAATTGCCTGACGGAAATTTTCAGTCATTTTAATATTTATCCTGAGATCAATCAAATCCATCAGCAATCTGATAATATTCTGGTATGATATTATCCCCATAGTCAGAAAAAGGGGAAGCATAATCTGCCCCCTTTCCGCCTTGCCCTCAAATATGGCTACCGCTGTATCTATAAACTTCGCAGTAACATATATCTGCAAAGATGGCAAAAGGGCATTAAAGATTCTGACAGCTATGGTTATAATAGACCAGAAGGGCGAATTTTTTATCGGGATAATTAGCAAATCATATAGCTTATAGTCTCTAGCTCGAATAACCATGTTTATGTACCTGCCTTTACTTGTTATCGTTTAATCAGGAAAAGTGTGTCGTTTTGCGCATCGATTTCGTTAGGCTCGCAGACAAGCTGTTAAAGCTGACGAAATCATGCGCTAACGCGGGAGGATATAAGAATTATGCTTTCAATAATATAGTCGCATTCACCCTGGCTACGGTTGACAATTTATAAATTTTTTATATTTGGGTTGTTTTAAATTGCTTTCAATTTGAAATAAAATGCCTTTTATTTCAATATTATTATACATAAAACTACAGATGTTTTCCAATCTAATCTGTGTAATTCATTCGCGCATGATACATGCATGGCTCAGCTTTGCCGGATACGCACCATAAAAATAAGCAGCGATTTTACTTTCGCTGCTTTTTTATACAGTTATGTTTACCTCCCGCTTTTTTTCGGCCTAATCCTTTCACGCTTGAGGCTTTGCATATCATGATTCAATGCAATTCTTGCTATTTGATGCTTTTTACTATTCAATTACAGCAATTACCTCTACTTCACACAAAACATCCTTTGGAAGCTTTGCTGCCGCAACACAGCTTCTTGCAGGCTTTCCTGTAAAGTACTTTTCATAAATCTCGTTAAATGCTGCAAAATCATCCATGTTTTTCAAAAAGCAGGTGGTCTTGATAACATTGGCAAAGCCTATTCCTGCCGCCTGCAACAAGCCTTCAATATTCTTCATAACCTGCTGGGCCTGAACCCTTATATCTCCCTCCACAAGCTGACCGCTTGCAGGATCAATGGGAATCTGTCCTGACGCAAACATTAAATTGCCGTAAATTACAGCCTGTGAATAGGGGCCGATTGCTGCAGGTGCTTTATCTGTCTGGATTACTCTGAACATGGCATACCTCCGTAAAATATGTAATCAGTTTGATAATTAAACATTATTATAATTTTGCAGAAAAAAAATATCAAGACAGAGTTTTAATCCTTTCCATAAATACTCTCATGCAGAAGCTTTATATTTTTATCAAAATCTATAGCCAAAACAGCCATCCCCCTGATTTTCATATCCTTGTAGCTGTCTCGGGCCGGGATGCTGCCCTGCTTAATGTCATACTTGATATAGGATGGCAATGACAGCAGTAAAGAGAAGATCTCACCCTCCTTCAGGTTAGTAGTTATCTGGGGCAATATCCTGTCTGCCAGCTCTGTAATGGCAGTAATCTTAAGCTTCTTGACCTTGTCAAATACCTGTTTTAGTACTTCCCTCTGTTTTGCTGTCCGCGAGAAGTCCGAGCCAATATAGCGGTTTCTCAAATATCCCAGTGCCTGCTTGCCATTCAGCAGCAGGGTTC
>JAAZDK010000221.1 GCA_012512855.1 Clostridiales bacterium | reverse complement strand
TTCACGTTGCTGTACAACACCAAAATATGCATACTTAGGCTTGAACATTCTGTCAAACAGCAAGGGGTTGCGATCACTTCTCCAGGAGTTGGAATCGGAAACTCCCCAGAAGGTAATGCCGCTTACACAGGTCTTTCCTGCCTGATTGCTTTCAATAATCCTGTTGATAAGCTCATAATACCAGCGACCCTGCTCCTTCAGGTTATCCTTTGTAGGCAGGAGTATGTTGGTCCATGTACCAAGGCTGACATCCAGCTCGGTAATCTGCACATCAAGCCCCAGTGCGCTAAAGGCCTCAAGAGTTCTCATGTAGTCATCAATTGAGTCCCTGGTATATAAATGCCCCTGACAGCCGATACCGTCAATCAGATAACGGCCATCTTCCGTAACAAGTGATTGAGCAAGCTTAACAACATGCTGGGTCTTGAACTGCTCATTATAGTCATTATAGAAAAGCTTGCAGCTTTCGGGAGCATATTTGTCGGCATAGTAGAATGCGTACCAGATATAATCATCGCCGATAATCCTTCTCCAATCGCTGTCACGCATTGAACCGTCTTCCATGATCGCTTCATTAACTACATCATAGGCATAAATAATATCCATATAGCCTAGCTCATCAAGCTTTTCAAACACCTGCTTTATGTAGCTTTCCATACGCTTAAGCATGGTTTCGCGATCAACCTTAGGTTTACTTGTATCGAAGTCCTCATGGAATATCCATTGGGGTGTCTGGCTGTGCCAGATAATTGTATGTCCACGTACACCCAGGCCGTTATTTTTCGCCCATTCCAGCATATTTATTACATTTTGAGAAAATTCAACTACAAGATCGCCCGCTTCAATACTCTTGTTTTTATTCAGAATGTAATCGGGCTTCATATCATTTTCCATTGTGACACTGGTGTAATTTCCCAGAATATGATCCAAAATATTGGACTGTGACATTAAACCGGGATGTATACAGGTTCCGGTAACCATGCCGTATTTTTCAAATACGCCTTTTATGCCTCCTTCAACCAGAGGCAGATCTCCTACCTTAACTTCCTTTGGCTCTTGCTTTACTTCTTCAGCGCTTTCGCTGCTGCTGTCCTCATCTTTGCTGCCTGTTTCCTCTGAAGAAGTGTCCGCCGCCGGTGCGGTAGGCTCTGCGTCTGTCTGTGGCTTTGCTGCTCCGGTAACTTCTACATTGCTTACATTGCCTGCTTTATCATCTGATTTTGAGCAAGCGGCAGCTGCTGTCAAAGACAAAACGAGTAAAAAAACAGATACTAGCTTAAGTACTCTCTTCTTCATGGTCATTCTGCTCCTTTAGGATAATAATTGCGCACGTTAGCTTGTCTTCTCCGTACAGCGAGATCAAATGATTTCCTGTACAAGAAAGTAATTACATGATTAACTATAGCACTATTTTTGCGATTGTCTACTCAAATAATATTATTTTATATATTATTTACAATAAATTTATCCAAAAAAGCTTCTTCATGTCCTGCAGCGACAATATATGCTCCAGCCAAAAAAATACAAGCTTTTACCGTCCTATCTCTATTGATTATATTATGATTTTACATATCCCTGCCGTTGCAATTCAAACATTCTTGCATATGTATCACAGTCCTTCATTAATTGCTCATGCGATCCATATCCAATGATCTGTCCGTCCTCAAAAAGTACGATATGATCGGCGATTGTTGATGAGGCAAGGCGGTGGGAAATAAATATTGTCGTCTTATTCTTTGCGATATTGAAATATTCATCATATATCTCGCTTTCCGTCAATGGATCAAGAGAAGCTGTCGGTTCATCAAGAATGAGAATTGGCGTATTTTTATTCATAGCACGAAGGAGCGCCAGCTTCTGTCCCTCACCTCCTGATAATTCAACACCTTCGAGACTGAAATTTCGAGTTACATATGTTTCCAAACCTAAGGGCAGGCGGTCTATCCATTTGCCAAGCGTGAATACCGAAACGCTGCCGGTATTTCCCATTGTGATATTTTCTCTCACTGAAAATGGGAAGTTACAAAAATCCTGAAAAACTGCTGAAATTAAACGACTGTAATCTTTCTTATCAATGTCATGAATATCCACTCCACCGAGTGTTATTCTTCCGCGCGTAGGCCGATAGAAACGGCAGATTAGTTTGATAAATGTCGTCTTTCCTGCTCCGTTTTGTCCAACAACCGAAAGCTTCTCACCTTCCGCAATTCGTATATTAATGTTTTTCAAAACGAATTTATCAGTGTTCGGATAGGCAAACCACACATCTTCAAAAACAATATCCAGCCCATTAAGATCTTTTTCAGTTTTTGTACCAGACTCTAACGCTCCTGCCGATAACTCATCAAAATCATACACAGCGAGCTGGCGGCGATTGTAATCACCTATCAATGAAACGACAGACGAAAGAGTAACTGTAAGAACCGTGACAGCCGAAAAATACATTGTAAAATCAGCAATCCCGATTATTCCATCCATAACACGCTTTGCAAGCGATACAAGGATCACCAATGATTGAAGTGACAAAATAACTGCTGAAATTACTTCGAACAGCGCCGAACGGTTGAAATCCTGATATTGTAAAAAAAGCAACCTTTGCCGATAGCATTTTATTTTGTTCATGAACCAATCGATAAGCGAATCCGTTCTTATTTCCTTAGCTGCGCCTTGATTAAAATATGCAGTGTTTTCAAGGTAACTGCCAATCCGATCATTTTCCGCATACAAAATACGCCGTTTTTTACGGTAATAATATGTAAGATATACAAATAAAATTTTTACTCCGAGCACAAGCAATACGGTCAGTATAAAAGCAAAATCCAGCCTTAAAATGATCGCTGATAATCCCGCAATTGTTATGAAGTTAATAAAAATATCCTGCAAGATCAAAAAGGCATCCATGATCTGTGTGATATTATTAGCCATTGCAAGCTTGTCGCCAAATGCAGCACCTTCTATATTGCAAAGCGGAAGCGCCATTGTGGCTTCACCTGCCCTCAGACGAATCTGCTTTGAAAAATGCTCCCTATAAAAATTCATCTTGTGCACTGAAAATGTATCAACAGATTTTACTATAAACATAATGACTATATAAATGCCGATTGATACGGCAATGCGTTGAAATTTACTTCCACTCTCAAGTTGTCCGATAAAAAGCTTCGGAAAATAAACACCAAGAATTGTTAACACTGATGAGAATAACATATGAGGGAAAGCAGAAATCAGATATCCCGGCTCGTATTTTGAAATAAGCTGCAATATTCCAAATGTAAGGACAGGTTTACTTTTATTATTTCTCATACTGCATCCTTCTTCTCTTCATAATATTTCATTTGTGATCTGAACAGTTTTGCATAAGTTCCGTCAACCTTTGCGATCAGCTCCTCATG
>JAAZDK010000220.1 GCA_012512855.1 Clostridiales bacterium | reverse complement strand
TTTCACAATCAAATTCAGTAATTATGCAAATTTTTATCTATACCAAGCCGTATATAAAGCCCTATATAAAATTCTTGTAATCCAGCCAGTTTTCCAAAAGCAGCCTTGGCGTATCAAGCCCGTAAGGGCAACGGCTTTTGCAGCTGTTACAGTGAAGGCAGTCGTCTATTCTTCTCATCTTATCCTTCCATTCGTCACCAAGATATACCGACAGAGGCGCCCGCCTGATCATAAGGGACATTCTGGCACAGTTAGCTATATCAATATTTACCGGGCAAGGCATGCAATAGCCGCAGCCTCTGCAAAAATCCTTAGCCAGCTCCTCCCGGTCATGCCTTATTATCTCCATCAGCTCTTCGTTAAGGGCCGGGGGATTATCAATATAGCTGATGAATTCATCAAGCTCCTTTTCTTTCTGTATCCCCCATATTGGAAGCACATTGTCATATTGGGCAAGGTAAGCATATGCTGCCGCCGAATTCGTGATAAGCCCTCCCGATAAAGCCTTCATGGCTATAAAGCCCATACCCTTTTGCTTACACAGCTTAACTAGCTCTATTTCCTCATCCGTTGCCAGATAAGAAAAGGGAAATTGTAATGTTTCATACAGGCCTGATTCGACGGCCTGTCTGGCAACAGCCATGCGATGGTTGCTTATGCCGATATGCCGAATCATACCTTTTTCCTTAGCCTGACACATAGCCTCATATAGGCCTGTTCCATCACCCGGTAAAGGGCAAAAGGCCGGATTATGAAACTGATATATATCTATATAGTCTGTATTCAGCATCCTGAGGGAGGTCTCCAGATGCAGCCAGAAATCCTCCACCCTGGTGGCCATTGTTTTTGAGGCAATTATAATGTCTGCCCTTACATCCCCCAGGGCATAGGCAATCTTTTCCTCGCTGTCTGTATAAAACCTTGCGGTATCAAAAAATCTGATGCCATAATCATAGGCTTTTTTCAGCAGCAAAGCGGCCTCCTCCCTGCCAATTCTCTGAATTGGCAGGGCCCCAAAGCCGTTTTTATTTACACAAATGCCTGTTTTTCCAAGTATAACCTTATCCGCAGTATTTTTATCCGTAGTGTGTTTATCCATAATGCTCCCTTAAGTCCTTTCTAAAGTCTTTATTGCTAACCTATTCTGCAAGTCTTTATCCCTATACTATTCCGCCAGTGCACTCCAGTCAACCTCAAAATCCTTTATGATTACCTGATTAGAATCGGACTTGAATTTGGCCGTCCAATCCGGCTGCTTTGGCAGCTTCTCTGATGGTTCGTCCATATAAATATAGTCACCATATTCACTCTGCTCTACCGTAATTCCATGCAGCTGCCACCATTCCTCATCGGTAAGTCTCTTATCGCTTAAAAACTCATAAAAGGAATAAACACAGCCACGAGCCAGATAAAGCTTATCCTTATGAGGAATCACTACATATATCTCATCAAAATAACCGGTGCCCAGGCAAAGAGGGATACCTTCGATTGTAGCAATATCCGTCACCAGCATATCGGTCGGATCATTAACCATAGCATACTCGGCTGTCTCCAGATCCTTAATAAAGTATAATCCGATTGCCTCAATGGTACCACCGGCCCATAAAAGCCTTCTGTTTTCCTCCTCGGTAAGAGGCTCGTTGCGCAGCTCCTTAATTGAACAATTTATAAGCAGCTGTAAAAAATCTATATATTCCTGCGCTCCCGCTCTTATACTGTCGCCCATCAGACCCTTTTGTTCCAGCACGGAACAGGTATATTCGGTAAGGTATTTCAGCTTTGCATAAAGCTCAATGTTCGGCTCTACATAATGCCATACCTCCAGCTCCAAAGGGCCGCCCATTTCAGCCACAGCCTGTTTACCGTACAATACCGTATCATGCTTAAGCTCGGTATAGCTGCCCAGGGCGGCATTAAGAGATTTATACCTCCAGGCCTCGGTTGTCATAAAATAAGGCATGCCGGAGCCTGAATCGTATTCCTTAAGCAGCGACTGAAGCGACCAAAGCCAGCCGCTGTAAAGATTGCCTTGCCAATATGACTTGTCATATGAAGCTACCATGCTCTTCAGCTTATTGTAATTATCGGTATATTCAGGCCAGATTTGCCTATACTCCTCAAACAAAATCTTTTCGGCAGTATCACTGCCCAGTACCCCCATTACATCCAGGGCAGTTGGAACAGGCCGCAGCCTTGGCTTCATGAGATTCTGCAATATTTCAGAATCAAGTGTATATCTCTGGCCCATAAAACGGAACTGCAACCCGGTTGGAATTGAGTAATTCTCAAGTCTGCCCTGAATACGGGGTCGGGGCAAATCCTTTACCGCCCGGGTCAGCTTATCCAGGTATCTTTCGTCATTATAGCTGTCGGGGCTTTCTTCGTTGCCATACACGTCCAGCCTCAGCCCGTTCATGGTAAAAACATTAATGTCATCGGACAAGCCCACATAAGCGGCTGTTGGCTCGTATATATCGGACCAGAGCTTGGCATCGCATTCCCCTTCCGAATCAGCAACCGTCATATAGGCTATCAGCAATGCCTGATATACATTGTCATATATGATGCCGGAATCCGGATCTCCGAAATCCAGCGGGGCCAGGCCAAACCACATCATAGCTTTAAAAAATTTCCCCAGCTCCTCGCTTCTGGTATAATGCCCTCTGACTGTAAACTGAGAATAATCCAGGTCGTGCCCAAAAAGGGGGGACTTTTCTATACCCGCCGCCTTTTGTGCCAGCTCAAATTCCCGCATTGCCAGCTTTCTGATATCTTCATCAAGCTCAGGTTTTATCTCCGTCTGCTGTGTAAAAAGCATTCTTGCCACCAAAAAGTAGACAATATTTTTTCTCTGAAGCTCCTTCATGTCTTCATCCTGCAGCTTCTCATACAAAAGGATCGATTTGTCCAGCATCTGCGCGGTCATCATGTCGAGATCCTCATAAAAATACTTGGTCTCCATAGCCATCAGTGACCTGTCATAGAACTGATGATACAGATGCAATGCCACATCCGATGTAATAAAGCTGGGAATATTTTGATATTCATTATTGTCATATACATAATAGGACTTTAGATGCCTTGCCGGAAGCACAATAAAGCCGTTTTTAGCCAGCTGCCTTTTTTGCTCATTACTAAAGCCCTTAAAGCGATCTATGTTTGCGACATTGGATAAATCATCGGCGATTTTATATGGTTTGACATTGGCCGTATAAGCCGGCATGGTGAAGGCAGCTTGCTCAAGCTCAAGGGCTTTGACATTGGCCCAGGATGCATTAAGCTTAAGAAGGGTTGCTACTATGCCATC
>JAAZDK010000219.1 GCA_012512855.1 Clostridiales bacterium | reverse complement strand
TAGCTCTGTACAATCCTGCCCAAAGGCCTCATTCATTTGAAATTCAGACGATTCCCTATTGCATAAAAAAACTTACCTGCAGGATTATTCTGCAGATAAGTCTCGTTATTTAAAATAAAGCCAGATAAATTACTTATCAGGATGTTGACTTTATTACACAATACGGATTGTGTTAACTACTCCCTTATCTATCATTGCATATTATAAAAGAAAAAAATGCCGGATGTCAATAGAATTTGCCAACTATACATCAGCAATTCGCCTACTATAAATAGCAATTTACCAAACTATAAATCAATATCTCAGCTTATAAGGTTTCAACAGCAGTTACCTCATATCCCGCATCATCAATGGCCGCCTTTATAGCCTCATCAGATAAATCAGCATTCGACTCAACTATTGCATGCTTTCCTGCCAGATTAACCTCAACCTTGCTTACCCCCGACAGCTCCTGCAGCGCTTTAGTAACATGCTTCACACAATGCTCACAGCTCATTCCTGAAATAGATATCTTTTTCTTCATATATATTCCTCCTTAGGCGCCTATGGCCAGCGTTGATAATTTAATTTTTAACTTCTTTATTATTTGGATATACAGATTTTGATTAATAAGGCTAATATTAGATTTATACCGATACAGAATCGGTATAAATTATATATAAGCCAACTGTATAACTATTATGCGATATGTGGATCAATAAGTCAATCAATATTGTTCAGGTCATCCACTACGGTAATCCTGCTTCGAATCATTCCCATCCAGCAGCTAAAGCTAAAGCTGCCGCTTTTGTCAGGAATAAATTCTATTATCGTATCTCCTTCAGCAAGATCCTTCCTGATACCAAAGGCCGGAACTATAATGCTGTTGTTGCAGCCGTTGATTTCACCCTTCCTGGCATGTATGATCCATTTTACCGGAATCCCCTTCTGCACAACAATAGGCTCATAGCTTCCCGGTGTAATCCCGCTTTTTACAATCTGAACACCGTCCTCAAGCCTCGCAACATTTACAGCCTCTGTCGTACCTGCCAAGCCTGGAAATGCAGGCAGGGTCAGGCCGGAAAGGGTTGCTCCGCCCCTGAACATAAACACACCCAATATAAGCAGGAGTGCAGCGGCCGCCTTCATCATTTTAGCGGTAAATCTCCTGCTAAGCATTGAGCTTAATGCTCCAAAGGCGAACATCAGGGGAAATGTTCCGGCGCTGAACAAAAGCATTGAAAATGCGCCCTTAAGCGGATCACCGGTAGACAAAGCATAAAGCTGCATTGCCTGCAGGGGACCGCATGGCATAAGTCCGTTAAGCAAACCAATAATAAACGGACTAGCGCTTTTCTCCCTTTGCCTGTAAATGCCTTTTGCAAATATCTTTGGCATCCTGGGGGTGAATTTTCTCAGTGAAGGAAATAAGCCCAGCATATTCAGACCCATGATAATCATAAATATGCCGGCCGCTATCTGCACTATACCCTTTGCGGCACCTGAAAAGCTTACCAAACTCCCCAAGGCTCCCACAATCCCGCCAATTACTGTATAAGATGCAACTCTTCCCGTATTATACAGCAGACTGGGTCTGATAGTAGCGAGTTTGCTGCTGTTTGCCTTGCTGTCGGCCTCTTTTGCTGCACACTGGGTCAGGCATATTCCTCCACACATAGCTACACAATGCACTGAGGTCATAAGCCCGATTACAAACAGCATACCATAGTCCATGCCCTCCCGTGCAAGCGGGAAGGCATTAAAAACATCTGTAAAGCCCAATCGGCTTAATAAAACATACAGGGCAAAAATGATTATCCCTATACCAATAATATCGGTTAAGTCCAGCTCCTTTGCCTTTTCACCTGCCAGCCTCTTATCATTTCCTGCATCTTCTTCCTTTGCCCTCATTTTGCAGCTTTTAGCTGTTTTTCTTTCAGGGCTCACATGATAATCATGGGCTTCTATCAGCTCTTTTATCTTATCCAGTCCTATCTCGTCCGGCCTGTAAGATATATTAACTGTTCCGGACGAGTAGCTGGCCTTGACATTTTCTATCCCGGCTATGCCTGTCAGAGCACGCTCAATTGTATTCTCACAATTTACACATGTCATATTATCAATATATAAAATTGTTTTGGTTATGCCTGAAGACATTAGCATCCTCCCTAAAATTCTCTTCGCCTGAATTGTGATACTCAGCAGGTGTCCTCCATCCGGTTGCTTAAGCAGTGAAACTGTTGTAAACCATCTGCAAACTCTGTTAATGATAAGGCTTGAACCTTTTCAGCCTTAAGGCGTTGGATACAACCGAAACTGAGCTGAAGGCCATTGCAGCGGCTGCAAACATAGGATTTAGCAGAGGGCCGCCAAAGAGATGCAGAATACCTGCGGCTATAGGAATTCCCGCCGTATTGTAGCCAAAGGCCCAGAACAGATTCTGCTTTATATTGCGAATGGTGCTTTTACTCAGATGAATGGCTGTAGGTACATCCATCAGGTCACTTTTCATAAGGACTATATCGGCCGACTCCATGGCAACATCCGTACCTGAGCCAATAGCGATGCCAACATCGGCCTGGGCCAGGGCAGGTGCATCATTGATTCCGTCTCCCACCATGCATACCTTTTTACCTTCCTCCTGAAGCTTTTTGACCTCATTTGCCTTATCCTGCGGCAGAACCTCGGCCAGTACCCGGTCTATTCCCACCTGCCTTGCTATCGCATCTGCTGTTTTTCTGTTATCTCCGGTTATCATGGCAACCTCAATTCCCATTGACTGCAGCTTTTTAATGGCCCTGATACTGCTTTCCTTTACAACATCGGCTACAGCAATAATGCCTGACAGCCTGCCATCCATAGCAACATACATGGGCGTCTTGCCCTCCGCAGCCAGCCGGTCGGATATATCCTTCATATCCTCAAGGGATACGTCTCTTTCATTCATCAGCTTTTTATTGCCAATCAATACCTTTGTTCCATCAATAAAGGCTTCAATACCATGTCCCGGAATCGCTTCAAAGCTGTCAACAGCTATAAGCCCTGTTCCCAAGACCTGCGCTTCCTTTACAATCGCTTCCCCAAGGGGATGCTCGGAGCCCTTCTCACCGGAGGCAGCTATCTGCAGCAGCCGCTCCCTGGACATTCCATCTGCTGTAATTATATCTGTAACCTTTGGTTTACCCTCGGTAATCGTTCCTGTCTTGTCAAATACAATGGTAT
>JAAZDK010000218.1 GCA_012512855.1 Clostridiales bacterium | reverse complement strand
TGACCTATAAAGAATGATATCAAAGGAGGTGTATTTACAGAGTATGAGAGCAGCAGCATATGCCAGATATTCTTCAGATAATCAGCGTGAAGAGAGTATCGACGCTCAACTTAGGGCAATATGGGAGTATTGCCAAAGAAATAATATTCAGCTTGTAAAAACTTATATTGATGAAGCACGAAGTGCAACCACTGATGACAGACCTGGATTCCAGCAAATGATAAAAGACAGTTCATTAGGACTATTCGATGCCATCATTGTTCATAAACTTGACCGATTCAGCCGTGACCGATTTGACTCTGCTTATTATAAAAGACACTTAAAAAAGTGCGGAGTTCGCCTGATCTCCGTTCTAGAAAACCTTGATGATAGCCCAGAGTCTATAATCCTTGAGTCAGTATTGGAGGGCATGGCTGAATATTACAGCAAAAACCTATCCCGGGAAGTTATGAAGGGAATGAAAGAGACCGCTTATCAGTGCAAACACACCGGCGGCATCCCTCCTTTGGGCTTCGATGTCGGACCTGATAAAAGATATGTTATAAACGAATATGAAGCGGAAGCGGTCCGCCTGATTTTTAATATGTATGCTGATGGCCATGGTTATGGGGCTATAATAGATGCTCTTAATTCCCGAGGCTATAAGACAAAAGCAGGCAATCCTTTCGGTAAGAATAGTATCCATGACCTGCTCACAAATGAAAAATATATCGGCGTGTTCGTATTTAATAAGGCTGCCAAAATGTATAACGGGAAAAGAAATAGCCATAGGCTTAAGCCTGATGATGAGATTATCCGTATTCCGGGTGGATGCCCGGCTATTATTTCAAAAGATTTATGGGAAAGGGTGCAAGCAAGATTGAAAGCGAATAAAAGGGCCTTCGGCGCATATTCTGCAAAGATTGTTTATCTATTATCTGGTAGGATATATTGCGGTAAATGTGGAGCGGCCATGGTAGGAAATAGAGCTAAGATGGGAAGGAATAAAACCGAATATGCCTATTATGGTTGCAGCACTAGAAAAACTAAAAAAACATGCGATATGAAGCCTATTAATAAGGCATTTATTGAAGAGAAAGTCCTTGATGCGCTATATGAAAATCTTTTTGCTGATCATGTTATCGACTTGGCCACTGATATGATTTATAATCATGCAGCCTCTCAAAGTTCGGAAATTCCTAAACAGATAGCTGCTATTGAAAAGCAGCTTGCGGCTGTGGAAATTGAAATTAAAAATATTGTCAATGCGATTGCTGCCGGCATGTTCCATGAATCTATGAAAGAAAAAATGGATGAGTTGGAGGCATCTAGATCTGCTCTGCGTATTAGGTTGGAAGAAGCAAAGCTCCAGCAGCAGACTCATTCACTTACCCGGGAGCAAATACGCTCATTTTTAGCTCGATACAGAAATATTAAAGAAATGCCCCCTGAAGAACAGAAAAAAGCTATTCAGGTATTCGTGGAACGTGTTACTGTATATGATGACCGCATTGACATGGATATCTTAACCATTCCTAATAATACCTCCGGTGAAAAGAAAAACAAAAAAACCGCCAGTCGGCCCACTGGCGGTTATGGTGAAACTAATCAGGAAAGCAGTTCCAGCCCTCTTGGTAGTAGTTTGGACTTGTTGGTGGAGGCGAACCGAGACCCTTCAAGTCCAAACTGTCAGCAGCCATTCAAAATGCTGATATCCATTCCGATCATTGGATATCGTCACAGATAATAAAAATTGCCCCGCCTTGGTTAATATCCGGAGCGGGGCTTTC
>JAAZDK010000217.1 GCA_012512855.1 Clostridiales bacterium | reverse complement strand
CCGGCTTTATACCGGTTCCATGGATATTGCGGCCCTTGGGAGTATAATACTTGGATACGGTCAGCTTGACTGCGGTACCGTCTGATAGAGGTATAACCTTTTGGACTATACCCTTGCCGAAGCTGGTGGTACCTATAATTGTGGCTACCTCATAATCCTGCAAGGTTCCTGCAAATATCTCCGATGCGCTGGCACTGTTGCCATTAATCAAAACAGCCATTGGCACATTAATCTTTTTATAATCCCTTGCCAACTCAGTCTCACGCTTATTGTATTTATCCTGGGTATATACAACCAGTCCCGGAGGCAGGAGGCGATCCAGTACATTAACAACCGAATCCAGAAGTCCGCCCGGATTATTTCTAACATCAACAATCAGACTCTTCATTCCTTGTGCTTCAAGTTCATCAACGGCCTTTTTGAACTGGCCGACGGTTACATCATCAAATTCTGATATAATGATATATCCGATTTTATTGTCCAGCATCTGGTATTCAATAGTCGGATTCTCTACCTTTCCGCGTGTAATTTTAACTTCAAGCGTCTCCCCGTCACGGATAACAGATATCTTAACGCTGGTTCCCTCAGGGCCTTTGATACGGCTTACAACCTCGAACAAATCCAGGCCTGTGACCTCCTCACCATCAACCCTTGCTATTATATCTCCCGGCAGCAGCCCTGCTTTATATGCCGGGCCGTCCTTAAAGGGCTTTACAATAGTAATTATACCGGTTTTGACATCCTGGTTGACGCTTGCTCCTATTCCGTAATAAACTCCGGATGAGCTTTCCAGCAAGGCTTTATATTCATCTGCTGTATAATAAGTAGAATAGGGATCTCCAAGGCTGGCTATAAAGCCCTTATAGATTCCGTCTGCAAAGGATATGTCATCAATTTCATTAAGATAATAATCATCCACCAGCTTTTCCAGACTCATCAGTTTTCTGATTACCGTATCATAGGCAATCTCTTCCTTGGATACATCAATTCCTTCTGTATTATCAGGGGAAGCATCCTGCGTAAATTCGGCTTTACTGTTCATGTACAATATTACGGGAACTGTACAAATCAGGGTAAATACCAGCAAGGCACTGCATATACCGGTTAATAACCCTGTCATAAAATTTTTTCTCATACATAACCCCCATACCACATGTTTTCAGCTCACTTAACACAGCTGTCAAAAAATATTGTTTAATTTAATTTATGTTAAACAAGTGCTAAATATTAATAATCCAGCTGCTCCATATACTTCATATATTTAACAACCATTAATGCTATCTTAAATGTTATCGCATCCTCGAAAACCCTTAAGTCCAGATTAGTACTCTTCTGCAGCTTATCCAGCCTGTACACCAGTGTATTGCGGTGAATATACAGCTGTCTTGATGTCTCGGATACATTCAGGCTGTTTTCAAAGAATTTATTAATAGTGGTTAGGGTTTCCTCATCAAAATCATCCGGAGATTTGCCTTCAAATATTTCTCTGATAAACATCTTGCACAAAGGCATCGGAAGCTGATATATCAGTCGGCCGATACCCAGATTGTTATATGCGACTATGTTCCTGTTGCTGTAAAAGATCTTGCCGACATCCAGAGCCATCTTGGCTTCCTTATAGGATCTGGACACATCCTTTATCTCATTGACAATGGTACCATAGGCTATATGCACCTTGCTCATAGCCTCGGTATTGAGCATATCGAGCATAACCTTGGCGATTTTATTTGCATCCTCGTATGACTCATTCTGCTTGAGCTCCTTGACAACAATAATATTCTTCTCATCGACAGCTGTAATGAAATCCTTTGTCTTTCCTGCAAACAGGCTGCGAACCGTCTCCAGCGCGTTGGCATCCTTCTCATTCTTGGTTTCAATTATATATACAACCCGCCTTGCCTCCGTATCAATATGAAGCTTCTTGGCGCGGTTATAAATATCAACCAGAAGCAGATTGTCCAGAAGAAGGTTCTTTATGAAATTATCCTTGTCGTATCTTTCCTTATATGCCACCAAAAGATTTTGAATCTGGAAGGAGGCTATCTTGCCAATCATGAATACATCTTCACTGTCACCCTTTACCAGTATGACATATTCCAACTGGTGTTCATCAAATACTTTAAAAAACTGGTAGCCCTGAATTGCCTGACTGTCTGCCGGCGAATCAACAAATGCCAGCACTGCACTCTCATACTGCTCGGCATTTTCCAGGGTTGAAGCCAGCACCTTGCCCTCCGTATCCATAACGCAGAGATCGATACGGGTAATTGCTTTCAGTCCGTCAATAGTGTTTTGAAGAATCTGATTGGATATCATATTTTCAACTCCCTTAAATATTATAAATTCACTTTTGTCTATAATACATGTATATGATAGTAATTTTATCACTCTTCTATTAATTAGTAAACTAATTTTTATAAAAGTTGCATAAAAATTTAGCAGAATACATTAATTCCGACATATTTTATAATTGTTCAGTGACAAAACTATATCACAAACACTATGAGTCGGCTTTGCCCCTGCTAAAAATGTTTATATTATGATCCCCAAGCATACTGACGCATATCCAAGCAAAATCAGGATTATTGAGCCGCTCTTTGATATAGAACCCTTTTATGCCCGAAAAAAAATACGTTACCCAATTCGTGACAAAAAGCCAATCGGATTGCCTGCCGAAAGCAATCAGTAGATTGCTTTTGCTGTCAACCGCTAAAAAAAGGGAACACATATGTGTTCCCTGAGAATTTCTATATTATTCAATTCAATTTCGACGTTAATAATTAGTTGGTTATTACCTTCTCTGTATCTCTGTCGAAGATATGAAGCTTATTCATATCGAAGGCAATCTTCAATGTATCATCAGGTCTGGCTGTTGTACGAGGATTTACACGTGCAGTAATTTCAAGATTCTCATCTACTGTGAAATAGAGGAATACTTCTGCACCCAACAGCTCGTATACTCTTACGGTAGCTTCGATTACGCTTTCAGGATAGTTGCTGATGAACATCTCTTCATCATGTATATCCTCAGGACGGATACCAATCTTAACCATCTTGCCTTCATATCCGCCTTCAAGCACCTTCTTAGCCTTATTCTCAGGAAGCTTTAATGAGAAGCCTGAGAAGTTAACATATACATCTGAACCCTTCTTTGTAACCTCTGCATCTATAAAGTTCATCTGAGGTGATCCCATGAATCCTGCTACGAACAGGTTGCAAGGCTTGTCGTACAGATTCTGAGGTGTATCAACCTGCTGAATAATACCATCCTTCATAACAACGATTCTGGTACCAAGTGTCATAGCCTCTGTCTGGTCATGTGTTACATAGATAAAGGTTGTCTGCAGCTTCTGATGAAGCTTTGAAATCTCTATACGCATCTGTACTCTCAGCTTGGCATCAAGGTTGGACAACGGCTCATCCATAAGGAATACCTTAGGATTACGAACGATTGCACGACCCATGGCAACACGCTGTCTCTGACCACCGGAAAGAGCCTTCGGCTTACGATCCAGCAAATGCTCAATACCAAGAATCTTGGCTGCTTCATGTACCAGCTTGTTGATCTGCTCCTTCGGAACCTTTCTGAGCTTCAGACCAAATGCCATGTTGTCATATACGGACATATGAGGATACAGCGCATAGTTCTGGAATACCATCGCGATATCTCTGTCCTTGGGTTCAACATCGTTAACCAATTTATCACCGATATACAGTTCACCCTCAGTGATTTCCTCTAGTCCAGCAATCATACGAAGAGTTGTGGACTTACCGCAGCCGGACGGACCAACAAAGATAATGAACTCCTTGTCGGCAATATCCAGTGTGAAGTTCTTAACAGCAACTACTCCCCCGGGGTACTGTTTTGTAATATTTCTTAATGATAAACTTGCCATCTTATATCCTCCTACAATTTTACGTTATTAATTACGTATTGATTTCGCTTGTACAAATACTACTACTATGATACACTATTTCGCTTTTTTACACCATATCCCATTTAACCAAAATCGTTTTTGCCCTTTTGTATAATTTGTATAACTATTCATTTAGGACTGTAGATTTATATAGTGAGTATTTATTTATCATTAAATTGATGTCCAAATTCAATAAAACCCTCGCCCATAACCTCCCTTACATCACTGATGATTACGAAGGCTTTTGAATCTATTTTCTGTGAAATCTCAATTATTTTTACTATTTCCTTCCTGGAAACCACACAAAACAGCATTTTTTTCTCCTTGTTGGAGTACATTCCCGTAGCATTTATACCTGTCACTCCCCTGTCCAGCTGCTTGAGTATGGCTTCCGCTATCTCCTGGTGTCGATCTGATATAATATATGCCATTTTTGCAAATTTCAGACCTTCCAGGATACTGTCCGACACCTTGCTGGATAAAAATACGGCTATAAGCGCATATAATGCATTGCCCAGCCCGAAGGTCAGGGCACCTATGATTATAATTGCGCCGTCAACAAATATAAGGAGCTGGGGTACGGACATATGCCTGTTTTTATGCTGCAGTATATACGCCACCAGATCGGTGCCTCCGGTTGAAGCCTGAACCGAAAAAACCAGTCCAATTCCTGCTCCTCCCAAGGCAGCACCAATAATCGAAGCCAGAAGATAATCATCCATTCCAAAATCAACTATCGGAATTAACATCATGGATATAATATAAACCGATGTACCAAACAGCGTAGATATAAGGAATTTTACTCCCCTGATTTTAAGCGCAATAATAAAAAGTGGAATATTGCAGAAAATGGTAAACAACCATACCGGTATTCCACCGTCCACCACTCCTGCCGTCCAGTCCTTTACCGCAATAGCCAGACCTGCCACTCCGCCTGTAACCAGCTGCATCGGTTCATATACCAGATTTACCGACAGGGCCATCAGAAGTGCGCCAATGAAAATTATAAAATATTTTCTTATTATCAGGATCTTCTTACTCCGAATTTTTCTTCCAGCCATACAACCCCTTCATTAATCGTGTTGACTTTTCTTATGACTCATAATAACAATCAGTCGATTTAGTTTTATAGTACGTAGCTTATATGCGGATTATTCAATAACAGCTAATTTAATAACATATAAGCGACACAATGATATATTCTAATACAAATTATACCTTATTACAAGACCGTTTTGAACCATAATTTTCATTTTTAATTATAATATATGAATGAAATTTAGCCGCCACAGCACCAAGCCCATATCTTCCGTGTGCCAATAATGGCTCAATAAGAAGAACTCTATTATATATAATGCCATATGCCCGCCTGTTATAATGCGGCTTCCATATTAACTATATAAATAACCATATATAATTTTATATGGCTTTATATGACTAGCAGGCTGTGTTATACTTTATTCAAAAGTCCGGTAAAATCAGGGTGGCAGATCAGAAGCCATAAAGTAAAAAACTAAAGAAACAGAACAAAATAAAGACAGAAGAAAAATGAAGCAAATACGATTCACAGCAGCCGGATCTTCAGGATTAAGCGAGATAAAAAAATTCATTGTTAAAAGGCTAAAAAGTAAAACAATTCAGGAATATCCAGCCTAAATTACGGAGGTATCAGATGAAGAAAACAGTTTTAGTAACAGGTTCATCCCGCGGTATCGGAAGGGCTATAGCCCTTAAATTTGCCCAAATGGGCTATAATGTAGTTATTAGCTGCTCCCGAAGCGAAGACGAGCTTCTTAGGACTAAGTCCGAGATTGAAGCCTGCCATACGTCCTGCCTTGCCTTTGTTGGCGACATGGGGGATTATGGCACCGTTGAAAAGCTGTTTGATATGATAGAAAAGCAATTCGGAGGCCTTGATATACTGATTAACAATGCTGGCATATCCTACATCGGGCTTTTGACCGATATGACACCTGATGACTGGAATCGGGTCATAAACACCAATCTGACTTCCGTATTTAACTGCTGCTTTTTTGCCATTCCCATGATGCTCAGAAAAAAAAGCGGCAAAATTATAAACATCTCATCCATATGGGGGAATGTGGGAGCAGCCTGTGAGGTAGCATACAGCGCATCCAAGGGAGGGATAAACACATTCACCAAAGCGCTGGCCAAGGAGCTTGCCCCGAGCAATATTCAGGTAAATGCAATCGCCTGCGGCGCAATCGATACAGAAATGAATCATTTCCTTTCAGAGGAAGATCGCATCAGGCTTATTGAGGAAATCCCTGCAGATCGCCTCGGACGGGTCGAGGAGGTGGCGCTTCTTGCCTGGCAGCTGGCCAATACGGCCGACTATCTAACAGGGCAGATTATCGGCCTGGACGGAGGATGGATCTAAAGCTAGAGCTTAACCTCCACCCTCTTATCCAGCTCCATTCTGTCCGGCTCAACCCTGCAGTCATATGCCAGGATATTGACACCTGCGCAGGAAGCTTCTCTCAGCGCCTGCCCGAAAGCCGGATGAGTAAGGTCATTCGGGACAAAGCAGCTGACCGGTTTAAATTGGATTACAAATATCACATAAGCCTCATAGCCATCCTTCAAAGCCTGAATCAGGTGTCTTATATGCTTGATGCCACGTTCTGTGGGAGCATCTGGAAAGGCTGCAACACCTTCCCTTTCCAGAGTTACCCCTTTAACCTCAAGCAGGGCCCGCCTGCTTTCATCCTCGATATAAAAATCAATTTTGGAATCTCCATATTTATATTCCGGACAAATTCGCCTGGGCTTTGGATACAGGCCTCCGGCCTCAAGCCATTTTCTCACCGCCCGGTTAGGCGCTTGGGAATCCATGTTTACCAGCATGCTTCCCTTTTCCACCGCTATCAGATCATATTTTGTCTTCCTGCCGGGATTTTCGCTGTCCTCTACATATACAACAGCTCCAGGAGTTAAAAGCTCCTTCAATCTCCCTGTATTTTTCACATGGCAAACCTCTATACGCTTATCAAGCTCCACATACGCTATAAAACGATTGGGGCGGCTGATAAATTTTCCTTTATGTATCCTGTTGTATTGCATATTAAGTCCTTTCTGTAATCCATCCTTTATCCGTCAAAAACCGGCAGGCTCGCTCCGCAAGGCCCTTGCTACTCTTTTCCGTTTCAAATCTTGCCACAAGGCTTGGGTCATACAGAATCCTGTTTTGAACACTTTCTTAACTCAGTATATCACACATATCCCTGCATGCCAACAAAGCTGTTAAAAACAGGGAGCCTAATTCACTTATAATTCCAAAAACCCCGGAGGCCATATTAGCTCCGGGGTATTGATACTCAGTGATAATTTGGGGCCAAAAAACCCCGGAACCATATGGTCTCCGGGGGTATTGATACTTTTTTGCGATAATACTATCTCTTTGAGAACTGAGGTGCACGACGGGCTGCCTTCAAGCCGTACTTCTTTCTTTCCTTCATTCTGGGATCTCTTGTTAAGAAGCCTGCCTTCTTAAGCGCCGGTCTGTAATCGCTGTCAGCCTTCAACAAAGCTCTGGAAATGCCATGTCTTATAGCACCTGCCTGGCCTGTGAAGCCGCCACCTCTTACATTTACAACAACGTCAAATTTATCCTGTGTATCGGTGAGTACCAGGGGCTGACGCACTATCAGCTTCAGGGTATCCAAACCGAAGTAATTGTCCATATCTCTTTTATTTATGGTAATCTTACCAGTTCCCGGTAATAAATAAACTCTTGCCACACTGCTTTTTCTTCTTCCGGTTCCATAATATCTTACTGTAGCCAAGCTAATCTCCTCCTCTCTACCCTCGACTAAAATTTAATCTCCAAATTTTCCGGCTTCTGAGCTGCATGCGGATGCTCCGGACCTGCATAAACATGCAGTTTCTTAATCATGGCTCTTCCCAAAGGTCCCTTCGGAAGCATTCCCTTAACAGCAAGCCTGATAACCTCTTCGGGCTTCTTGGCCATCATCTCGGCCAGAGTGGTCTCTCTCATACCGCCCGGATACTTGGAGTGATTATAATAAATCTTATCCTTGAGCTTGTTGCCGGTAACCTTTATCTTGCTGGCATTAACAACAATCACATAGTCTCCGGTATCAAGGAAAGGTGTAAAAGTAGGCTTTCTCTTACCTCTTAATATAGCAGCGATCTCTGATGTGAGACGGCCTAATGTATGTCCTGTAGCATCAACTACGTACCATTTTCTCTCTATCGTTGCCGCACTGGGCATATAGGTTTTCATCGGTTTTCCTCCTTATGAAAATGTAAATCACAAATATAATGACAGCATACAAATACAAAGTGGAACAAGTCATCCCACCTGCAAAATACACTTCCTTATTCAATTCCAATCGAACATGAACGCAAATACTTCTTACCGGGGCTTTGGATTTAAGTATTTCTCATGTCACGCTTAACTATTATATTACATGTTGCCTGGCGTGTCAAGCGCATTTTTCCAGCTTTTTTACATGGTTTTTTACATAGCTCCACACAAAACTTTTTCCTTTTAGACGTCATTCCGTCATGCTTATTATTTTGATCAATTTATTCCTTTGCATAATTAAGCATCAGCTTCAGGCGTTTTTTGACCCTTTTATCAAATGCCATACCGCAATACTTTTCAACAAGCTTATCAAATGGCCTTTTATCCAGCTGCTTAAAGAAGCTCTTCCTTTTTTTATGCCGCTTTACTGATTCAATTGCTGCCGAATTGTATGATATGGCTTTGCTTATATCCACTTCCTCATATAATATCAGGTCTTTTATTTCCTCAAGCATACCCTTGCCGGCTTTGCTGTTTATAAGAACAAGCGAGGTTCCCTTGTCATCATCCATCACGGGCAGCAGCTCCTCTATCCCCCAAAAATCCGCCAGAGTAATATCACTGTCCCTGTCCAGACTTTTAAAGCAGCAATTATAGCAGGAGGGCCTCAGGCAAATGTTGTTTAAATAAGCCTGCATGAATAAATCCTTATCATAAATTGACCGGTATTCTTCGCTATTTTTAAATTTGAAGCAGACTAAATACTTCTTCCAGCCGCCGGACTTATTCCTGAAGGAAATTTCCGTTACGGGTGCGCCAGCCTTTTCCTCCCTGTAGCCTACGTACTTGCGCCATACCTTGGGGGACGGTACTCCATGACATACCAAATCCACACAAAAGAGATTCTCATATTCTTTATCCAAATAGGCCTTCAGGCCGCTGATCTGGCATGGAGTTCCGCTAAAGAGAACCATTTTCCCTTCGTTCAGAAAATCTCTAGCATTTCTATAGGCCTCTCCTATCCCGCTTTGGACATATTTTGAACCATTAAGCCTGAAAATATCCTTCTTATCGCTAATAAAAACATGCTTTACCGATAAATCCTCATCAAAGGCAGCTCCAAATACAACACCGCCCTTATCAAGAATATTCTCTGCCAGTATAGCAAATATACCGCCTGATGATCCGGAAAGCCTGGCGGCATCATCTTTGTTTGCGGCCGCATAGGCCTTTTGCCCGTCAAGCGTCCTGTTTGCCTTAAGTAGCGGACAGGCCTGCAGGCATCTGCCGCAGCCGGCACAGGCTGATTTATTTACCTCAGGATAGCAGAAGCCATCCGCATCCTCAGTCATGCTGATGCAATTTTTGAGACATGCGCTAAAGCAGGCGTGACAGCCTGTGCAAAATTCCTTTTCCACCAACTCTATCATAGCATCGCTCCTATTAGTCTCAAATTTTCTTTCTAAATTTTTATACATAGCCCTTACGAAGCTTAAGCCGTGCAAAAATACCGGCAAGGCTTTTGCTAATCATACTTTTCTCAAAGCTGTTGAGCCCCTTTATCCACACTGAGGCACAGAAGACGATAACATACATCAGCCCGCAGATAACAAAGGTTAAAGGCTGATACAAATCTATAAAAATATTCAGCAAAATTCCGGTTAGCAAAGGAGCTATCATAGATGGCAAAAATTTTGCTATCTGCCACCAGAAATATCTCATATCCAGCCCAAGCCGCCTGTGGTAATAAATATTCATGATTAATCCGTTACCGATAATCAGAGCAGCGGCTGTTGAGGCTGCAGTACCTATGCAGCCATACCTGCCGGTAATTGCTATGCTAAGCCCCAGGTTAAATAAAGCTATCAAAAAATAAACAAGGGATCTGAACCTGTGCATATTTTTGGCCTTTTGAATCTCTATGCCCAGATTCTGAATCAGCGGCACCGTAACAGGTATGATTAAAAGCAGGGCTACCGGGTAAGCCTCGCTGTAATCGGCCCCCGCCCACATTGTTATAAAGGGTTTTCCAAAGAAAATCAGGCCCGAGCAGATCAAAGACAGCACTAAAAACTGCAGGCGCCCGATTTCGGCAAAGATTATGGTCATCTTGTAGTCTGGCACCGACCGGGCAACCATTCTGTTGACCCTTGGTATGAAAACATTGGAAATAGCGGTAGACAGGGAGATATAATAGCTGTTCAGCTGCGCCGCCAGTCCATATATGGCTACAGCAACCGTCCCCTTATACCTGCCCAGAATGAACTTGCCCACATTCCAGTTTATCTGATCAATAATCATATTAAGAAATACATATGAAGAAAATACGGTCATTTCCCTCATCAGCCTTAAATCAAAGTGCCTGAAGGAAAAGCTGATGTGCATTTTTTTGCAGCAATAAATTAAATTTATCATTTCAGCTAATAGGGAAAGAGCCGTTGTCACAACCGCCATGCCAACTGATCTGAAGCCCAGCAGCAATACCGGCAGTATAACAAAGGGGCCCAGCAGGCTTTTTGCCATCTGTAGCAGCTTTTGGAAAATATATTCTTCATTAGCCGTTACATAGGCATTAAAAACAGTGGTAACCAGGCTAATCACTATATTTAGGACCATTATCGCCATAAGCAGCTTTGCCGTTTGCAAATCCTCCGGCGATATCTTCTTTCCAAATACATCCTTAACCCTTATCACAAGATATGCCCCTGCCAGGCCGGCTAAAAGGCCTAAAAAGGAAAATATCAGCAAGAACATACCGTTTAGCCTGGCAATGCCTTTTTCATCATTATTCACCTTATATCGGGAATAGTATCGAATATAGGCGCTGCCAAATCCGAAATTGAACAAGCCGAGATAGCTTACCACCGATGCCACCATATTGTAGAGACCATATTCGCTTTGCCCCAGAAGCCGCAGCATCAGAGGAGTATATATTATAGAAATCAGGTAGCCCAGTCCCATTGACGCATAGGAAAGAAGCGCACCCGCTTTCAGCTGATTTACCTTCCTCACATTCCTTACTCCTTAAACCGAATAATTAAACCTCTGTTTCAATCAATTGCTTATCCTGCAACTTGACCGTAGTTAGCCCCAAAGCCTTTTGCAGATAATCTGTCAGCTTCTTACGTTCCTCCTTTATTATTTCATTAGCTTTTGTAAAATCCAGCTCTCCCAATTCCGAATCATCAGCCATACATCCGGTCAGGGCAAACTTATCCAGGAGGGTACTGATTCTGGAGTGCATCCTTGACCCTTCCGGGTCGGTCCTGAAAAAAAGCCTGAAGCTGATATTGTAAATAATCGAAAATACACAGCCATGAAAGGAATTGGTACATACAAAGTCCGCATTCCTTACCAAATAGATAAACTCGGCCGGATTGGTATAATAATATTTCTCATAGTCAAGTGAAAAGATATTTACTATCTCCAGCCCTCTATCAGCGGCAATCCGGCCAATTTGCTCTTCATCCTCCGGCCTTATGTCGCCCAGTATATAAACCAGAAGATATTTTTCAGGAAGCTCATAAGCAGGCTTTGCTGCTATCATATCCCAATCCCTTTGCTCAAGGGCCATGGTTGGGTCCGGTAAAAGCCGGGCAAAGCGGCCGGTAAGCTCCTCTATCATCCTGCAGCCGCTTTCTTCCCTGCAGGAAAGGTATTCAAATCCCATCAGGCCTTTTTTGTAAAGCTGCCTGTATTTATCCGGTATCCGGTCAAAGCCAAAGCTGGGGGCAAGACATATCCTCTTGCCCTGGGGAGCAAATTCCAGCAGGAAATACTCCAGCTCCTCTTTGGTATCCGTCCAGTTATGCCATACCTGATCGCTCCCGGTCAGATAATAATCATATTTGCCGGCAAGCTTTGCAGCCGCATCCTTAAAATGTATAGCCTTTCCGGTTTTAAGCCAGCTGTCCGAAAAGCCTTTAAAGGCTTTCCTTCGCTTAATTATCATTCGCTTTATACGGGCTCTCCTTCCGGGAAAGCCCGACAGTGCCAAAAGATAGCCTTTCCATGATATTTCTTTGATGGTTTCCTTATATCTGATGGTTGTACAGGTAAAGCCCATTTTTTCAAGTATCGTCTGAACCGCGTAATTTTGCAGCTTATTGCTGATATTTATATTGTCGTACAAGGTTATTATGGCAATCCTTTTCATACTGTCCCTCTTTTATATTCAACCAAAATGTATCCTAAACTGCCTGATTTTGACCCTGCATTTTTCAAAAGCCAGCAAACCTACCGGAACCGCACAGGCTAAAAAGTAAACGGTATTTATTTCATAGTCATAGTGAGGCAGCCCGGTCAATGAATACAGTAACATAAAGGTCTGGAATAACACCGACCAGATTATCAGCAGCTGCTCGGCTCTTCCCTTTTCCACTTCATATGTAACCAGCACCTTCAGTTCCTTTATGCTTAATATATATATGCCTATAGAGGCTATGAAATATATGGCAAAGCCGACAACACCCTCTTCACACAGCCACTGGAGATAGTCATTGTGGACTCCGGCAAAGTGTTGTCCCAACGCATCCGTTGTCAGGGCCGAACAGGCTCCGTAGCCATGCCCCATCACAGGCTTTGCCAAAAACATTTTCCATGCCTTTTCATATAATTCAAATCTGCCTGTGGAAATGTCACCAAGCCTGCTTTGCTCAATCATTCTATGAATAGCCAGTCCGGCCTGGGGTATCAGATAAATTATCAAGGCAAGGATAATTGCGCCTAAAATCACAAATTTCATTGCTTTCTGAAATTTCCTGAAAAGACCTGGAGCTATCAACAGATATACAATTAAAAGGGACATAAGCAAAAACAGCAGATGGCCTCTCTTGCCCACCATCATAAGACCTGCAAGCTCCAAAATTCCCAACAGAAGCATGACTACACTTTTTATATTATTTTTCAGCCTTCTGTCCGCCAAAAGGAAGCTGGCAATCACCATTATACCTGCCACAAAAAAATATGCATTTCGGGAATAGTGCTCCGATAAACCACAAAGATAACCCTGCTTCTCATACATCGTTATTGCAGCCTGCTGCATATCCGGCCAGAGCAAAAAGGCAACAATCCTTTTATAAAGCTGCGGCAGCAGGATATTTATCCAGTTTACCAGCATATTTACAACTGAGAAGGCCAGCAGGGCATATAAAGCATATCTTGCACTGGAAATATTGCAGCGCAGTATGTACATTGCCACCCAGCCGATAATGTAAACCAGGCTGAAGGCTAAGGGATAGCCCTCATATTGATTAAAAATCATAAGCAGGGGTAAGCAGACTAAAAGGATATCATGCCAGACCAGCCTCAAACCCTTTCTTTATATAATCAGCTCCACAAGCGACAGAATAAGGATTAAGCCGACAAGGGCAAAAAGCCTGTAGCTTGAGAAGCGAAAGCATCTGATGAGTGCCATAAGGACAACAGAAACAGCCATAAGATCACAAATACTTGCTTTTCTGACGGTTACCAAAACTTAATCATCCTTCCTTATACATTTTATTCCAGTCACCCTTGCCATTTCTGTGTCTGAACAGGATAATCATCAGCATCAGCCAGTCTACCTTCAGCTTTAGCAGCAAGGCCTTTGTCCTGCTTTTTCCGCTGTAATCCTTCAGCCGGACCGCTTTAATCGACTGCCTGAAGGTAGCCTGCGCCATAGTCTGCTGAAAGGATCTGATTTTTTGAAGGATTGAAGCTTTATTGTCCGGATGCAGATAGCATGGGTAAATATTTTCCAGCACCAAATCATAGCATCTGTAGCTTAGGGCCAAATCATAACGCCGGCTGCAGGCCCCGCCTTTTTCTAGCTGCCTTGCGGCATCAATAAAACGTTTAACCTCCCTGAAGGCATTCGGCCTGTATTGATGGCTGACAGATGTGCCCCTCATTCTATAATGGTAAAGGCATTCATTCAGGTAATAGAAGCTTTTGCAGTATTCGGTAAGCCTTATATTGAAATAGCAATCCTCCAAATAATTGAAGTCCTCATCAAAAAAGAGCTCATTATCCTGCAATATACAGGTTCTTATCAGCTTGCAGACAGTATTGCAAAAAAAGCTCCCCTCTTTGCTTACCAAAGATTTGTAGCTGCGCCCCAGAAGCAAAAGCTTAAGCTCCTCTATATCATTTTTGCCGGCAAAGAGCATATCCCCAGGCAGGGGTCTGATTTCCGTGACGCTTGCATCACTGTAATTGTGATAGCCGCCAAAGAAGACAATGTCAACGCCCTCTGTCACCGCCTTATTATAGGCAGCCTCACACATCCTTTCTTCAACCCAGTCATCAGCGTCAACAAAGCTAATCCATTCTCCCCTTGCATGCCTTATCCCGTCATTGCGGGCGGCGGAAACCCCCTGATTTTTCTTGTGAAACACCTTAAATCTGTTATCAAGCCGGGCATACTCATCGCAGATTTGCCCGCAATTATCAGGGGAGCCGTCATCAACCAGGATTATTTCAATATCCTTAAGAGTCTGATTTTTCAGGCTGTCCAGGCATTCACGCAGGTATTTTTCCTCTATTTTATAAACAGGCACTACAATGCTTACCAGTAGCTCATTCCTCTTATCCATATGAAAATAACCACCCTGATAAAATTGATTCCTAGTTTCTTGCCCATTTCCCCGGATTTGCCGCTTTCATCTGTCGCTATGTCGGTCTGTTGACATAGGTTATGCAGTCTCTTT
>JAAZDK010000216.1 GCA_012512855.1 Clostridiales bacterium | reverse complement strand
TATTCCTATTTGTCCTACAAAAATTTTACGCTAAGTCAATTATTTTTAACAACTGACCGATCGTTCATATTTGCACATTGATACAGCAAATAATGGATGGTATTATTCAAGTATAGACTTATGGTCAGGAGTTGAGTTTATTAAATATGAGTACTAAGCCAAAGAAAGCAGATGAAACCAAAAGAAGAATTATCTCTGCTGCCAAGAAGCTTATAAGAAAAAAGGGCTTTGACGCTACATCGGTCAGAGAAATCACTGAAGCGGCCGGCTGTGCCAAGGGTACCTTTTATTTGTATTTTGAGACCAAGACTGACCTGCTTATGCATCTTATAGTCGAAATGCAAAAAAGCCTGACTGAAATTATATCAAAGGAATTAAGCAGTATCAGCGAGGACCCCTTCAGGCAGATTGACAATACCTTAAGCCAAATTTGCCTCCTGATGCAGGAAAATGATCTTGATCTGCGCCTGCTGCATACCGGTGAAATCCTGGGATTTTTTATGGAGCAAAAAAATTGTGTGGATTATTTAAATGCCCTGACAGAAAAAGTTGCATTATATATTGAACAAGGTATTAAAAAAGGCTATTTTCGCCGGTTGGATTCGCAGCTGTACGGCAAACTGATATTTTCAATGGTGCACAATATTCTTGAATCAGCTATGCTGCAGCATAACCCCTCCGATCTTGTTACTGTAAAAAATGAATTCAGTATTATTATCCGGAAAATATTGGAAGCATGAAAGGAGATTCGCATGGCATTTATCAAATTTGAAAATGTGAGCAAGGAATATGATATGGGTGCTTTAAAATTTATGGCAGTGTCCGATATCAGCTTTGAAATTGAAAAGGGCGAATTTGTAGTAATCCTTGGTCCAAGCGGTGCCGGAAAAAGCACCATACTAAACCTGCTTGGCGGAATGGATCGGGTCTCATCAGGATCAATATATATAGATGGTGAAGATATCAGCCTGTATGATGATAACAGATTAACTCTATACCGAAAGTATGCCATCGGCTTTGTATTTCAGTTTTATAACCTGATTCCTACCCTTACAGCATATGAAAATGTCGCTATATGCAAGGCTCTGAAAAAGGATGCATTGGACACTGTTCAAGTCCTTACAATGGTTGGTCTAACGGAGCATAAAGATAAATTCCCTGCGCAGCTGTCCGGCGGAGAACAGCAGCGTGTTTCAATTGCCAGAGCCGTATGCAAGGCTCCAAAGCTGTTGCTGTGCGATGAACCCACCGGAGCGCTTGACAGTGAAACCGGTACAAGAATACTGGCTCTTTTGCAGCAGCTTAGCAGGGAAAAAGGCCAGACGGTCATTGTTGTGACCCATAACTCCCAGATGGCCGCCATTGCAGACAGGATTATCAGGATTAGAAACGGCAAAATCAGCCGGATTGAGAAAAACGACTCTCCTCTTCCTGCCCAGGAGGTGACCTGGTAATGCTGCTCCGTAAAATGCTTAGAGATATGAGAAGCAATATAAGCTCCTTCATATCCATATTCATAATGGCAATTCTGGCCAGCTTCGTTTATTCAGGTATAAATGCCGAATGGTATGGCATGAAGACCATTGCAGATAAGTTCTATGATGAAAGCAGACTGCCTGACATCTGGCTGACAGCAAGCAACTTTGACGATGATGATCTGGAAATGGTAAAGGCTCTGGATGGAATAGCCGATGCCGAACTAAGATTAAGCTTTGATTCTCCCGTATCAATAGACAGTTCAGACAGTCAGACAGATAAAATCCTTCGAATAAATCTAATCAATGACAGCAGCAATCTTTCAATTCCCAAAGCAGTAGACGGCAAAAAGCTAACCCCTGAAGAAAACGGCCTTTGGCTGGATAAAGCCTTCGCTGATGCCAACAATCTTAAGACCGGTGACAAAATATCACTGCAGGCAGCAGGCAAAAGCTTTCCGATGACCATTACTGGTCTTATCCTTCATCCTGAATATGTATACAAGGCCTTGGATTCAAGTACATTCATGCCCAGTCATGACAGCTTCGGCTTTGCTTTTTTATATAGCTCACCCCCTGAATTAACGAAGCTCGGCACTACCATATCCTTTAATCAGATGCTTATAGCCACGGATGAGAAGGCTAATCTGGATAATGTAAAAAAGAAGCTGGAGGACACCTTTCATGATAGATACTGTATTATCATAGACAGGGACAGCCATCCCAGTGTATCCACCTTCAACAATGAAATTGAGCAGAACAAGGCTGTTGGTGGAGTATTTCCGCTAGTCTTCTTTCTAATATCAGCCTTAAGCATGTTCACAACCATGACCCGAATGACTAACAACCAGAGGACTCTGATTGGTACATTGAAAGCCCTTGGCTTTTCAAGAAGGAGAATCCTATTCCACTATGTCTCCTACGGAATATGGCTTGGCCTTGCAGGTGGGCTAGTTGGCCTTTTAACCGGCCCATTGGTTATACCCCCTATATTATTTACAATGCAAAAAACCATATATATACTTCCTGAATGGTCAATAGCCATATCACCATCTTCCCTGCTTATAGTGTTTTTGCTTCTGATGTCCTGTGCCACCTCCAGTTATCTTGCCTGCAGAGGGCAGCTTAGGGAAATGCCGGCACAAACCCTGAGGCCTAAGGCTCCTAAGCATATTAAGCATAATTGTCTTGAGAAAAGCAAGCTTTGGCTTGGCCTTAATTTCTCAATCCAATGGAATATCAGGGATATAATGAGAAACCGTATCAGATCCCTTATGGCGGTTATCGGAGTGGCAGGCTGTACAGCCCTTCTGATATTTGGCTTCGGCCTGAGGGATGTTGTAAACTATGTAAGCTTTGAAATGTATGAAGAGATAAATATATATGAAAGCAAGCTTAACCTCGTGGAGACTCCCGGCACAGAGGCTGTCGAAAGTATGAGTAATAGCTTAAACGGACAATGGATTATGGAAGCTGCTATTGAGCTGAGAAATGGTGACTTACGGGAAAACGGCACTCTTACCGTTCTTGACAAAGGGGATAAGCAGGAAGAAATCAGGTTCAAGGCTGAAAATAACACAACAATATCCCTGCCTGATGAAGGAACAGCCATATCTACCAAAATGGCAAAGCTTCTTAACCTGAAAACCGGCGACACCGTCCAATGGCGGCTATATGGCATGAAGGAATGGAAAAGCTCAAGGATAAGCGCTATATATAGAATACCTATTGGTCAAGGTCTGTCTATGTGCCGGATGGAATATGAAAAGCAGGGTGAAAGATTTGCTCCTACCGCTTTTCTTACATCGGAAAGACTGGATAATGTCACTAAAACAGAAGCAGTCAAAAGCATTCAGGACAAAAAAGAACTAATGGACGACTTTAACAGTATGCTGGAAAGCCTTAAAATGATTATCCTGATACTGGTACTTGGTTCCCTGTCCTTGGGCAGTATAGTACTTTATAATCTGGGTGCCCTCTCCTTCATCGAAAAAACAAGGGAGCTGGCCACCTTGAGAGTATTGGGCTTTTTCCCGAAGCAAATCCGCACACTGCTGCAGCTTCAAAATATATGGCTGACAATACTGGGAATTATTATCGGAATTCCTGTCGGCTACGTCCTTGTAAGCTTTATGCTTTCCACCATGCCTGACTCAATGGACATGGCAGCCAGCATTACACCCCTGTCACTGTTTTTAGGTATTGTAATCACTTTTCTGATATCATTTTCAGTTAATCTGATACTTAGCAGGGCTATAAAAAGCATAAATATGGTTACTGCACTTAAATCGGTTGAATAAATCTGAAACCAAATAAAGTATTCTGGAGTTAAAAAGCATGATGGTTAAAATAAGACGCTATGTAAAATGGGAAGAGTCACAAGAGCTCTTCCCATTTACATATACTTTTTTCATTCCGGTCACAGCTAAAACATGAAAACATACCTGAAGATCCACAATAATTCCTGCTTAATTCTAATTGCTAAATTATTAAATTCCTTAATCCTTATCCGACTCTGTCACTACAACAGTGTAATCAATAAAACATCAATCAATAAGCATTAATTAAATACACCATAGTTATCATCATAAAAATTATCGTACGATCCTGAATTAGTATTGATCGATTCCGGCTCCTGCTTCGGAACCTCCTTTACTTTAACAGTATACTCGCCCAAATATCTGCCGTTTTCAATTGAATCCTCATATACCTTTACCTTAGCCGTACCAGGCTTTAGTCCCTTTATTACAAGGTTGTTATACTCATCCCTTGTCAGTTCTATTACATTCTTGTCATTTACTATAAAATAATAATACTTATCTTCTCTGCTGTATCTTACCGGCCAGAAGACGCCCATATACTCATTTACATAAATTTCATAAAGCTCATCGGATATTTCCACATCATGTACTATAATTGTCACCTTACCGATTGTTCTGGATTTTTTATTATATGTTTCAATTACTGAGAGAGTATATTTTCCGGCCTTTTTTGCCTCATACCTGTAAGGCTCTGCCGAGGAATATACCTTCTTTTCTTCTTCTGTAAGGCTTGTTTCCTTAAAGATAAAATCCTTGCTGTCAGACTTTAACGAATATTTTGCGTTCGGATTTCTATATGTTATATCATGATGTATCAGTATCGAATATCCTTCAAAGCCGTCAAAATAATCGACATTCAGCAAGCCGCTGCCCAGACATACATCTGTTACATAATCTATAACAGCAGCATCCTTCACCGTAACCTTGCAGGTACCAACAACCGTTGTTTTTCCTTTATAGGTTTCCTTGCAGGTAATGGTGGCCTTTCCTTTTTTTACACCGGTAAGATATCCACCGTTCTTGCTTATCTTGACTATCTTTGTATCTGAGGATGTAAATGTATAGCTGGCGCCCTTTCTCTTATTTTCAACCGTCAAAGGTACTGCATCTTCGTATTGGAACTCATTCTTTTGCCAATAAACGTCCTTATCCAGCTTACCGACCGGTATTGTCATAGATGTTTTGTTCAGCTTTGGTTTTGCAGCAGCCTCTGCCTTCCTGCTATTGACCGCTAATCCTAATGTCACAGCAAGCATGAGCAGAAAAAATGTGGTTGCAGAAAATGAAAGCTTTTTAACTAATGATTTCATGATTATTTATCCCCCTTGAAAAATTACCCGTAATTTTTATAGATCATACCATGTTAAAATATACATGTCAATTAATAATTATTCCCCATAAGCACAGGTTATGCAGGACCATATCGACCGGCAAATTTCACACCTTTGGAGCAGGAGTTACAATGAGTTACAAATAATTATGAAATAAATATGTGAATTGCAAATTATTTATGTATATAAATAAGCCGGTGGATAGTCAAACTGACTATCTATCGGCTTATAATCTGCACTATATTTACTATTATATTTGTTTTCTTGTATTATTAACATAGCTTATATTTTTACATAGCTTATCCTGATATTATCTTAGTCCATTGTATAATGCATTAAACAACACCCTGTCAGGGTCCTGGCTTAATTCCCATATCATTGCCCCGGACAAGCCTTTTTCCTTAATATACCCGGCCTTTTCCGCCATAGACTCTTCATCCTCATATGATATAAAGGTTGAGCCATTATATAGCCATGGAACCTTGGCTGTCGGATGGAAATAGCGCTGATATTCCGATAGCTTCAGATAGTTGGCAACAATATTTGCAAAGCTTATGGATGCGCCACCTGAGTAAGTCTGGTTAAAGCCATTATTAATATCTGCCACTCCCTTATAGATATAACCGTAAAAGGGGACACCCATCACTATTTTATCTCTTGGAAATCCGGCATAGATCCATGAACTAATACCGGCATCAACGCTGAAGGCACCATTTACGGTACTGATAGAATACAGGGGAGCATTAAAATCCGTATACCTGTCCCATGTACCATGAATATCATAGGTCATGACATTTGCATAATCAACATAGCCGCTTAGCTTGCTCAATTCCGTATTGCTTGCATACCAGCTTCCGGCTGCTCCGGCAAAGGATAATATATAGTGCTTTCCATCAGCTTTTCCCCTTTCATCCAGTCTCTCCCTCAGCGTCTTCATAAGCAGGGTAAAATTATACTTATCCTCAGGCCTCTTTGTATTGGTGGGTTCGCCTCCTGAAACAGGATATTCCCAATCTATATCTACACCGTCAAAATTGTACCTGATTATAAAATCCACCAGACTGTCGGCAAATTTTTCTCTGGAGCTTTGTGTTAAGGCAACATCAGAGAAGCGACCGGACCATGACCATCCTCCTACCGCAATAATCGTTTTAAGCTGAGGATTTATTTTTTTCAGTTGCTTTAGCTGACGGATATTTTCCTCATCAATATCCGGATACCCCAGCTCAACGGTTAGATCACTGCCAATATTGGCAAAGGCATAGTTTATATGGGTCAACTTATTGGCATCAAGTTTTTCAGGAGTAGCAATTACATATAAAAGCTTTGGTAGCTTTTGGCTTAAAGCTTTTGAATTGGTTTATATATTAATTGTATATGTAAAATAGTTAAAAGTCTTTAATAAAATACTGGAACTTCAGATCTGATGCATGTACTGTATTGCTCTGTTGCAATAAAGAGGAATAGCTATTAATAATATGCCTGCTGTGGATATGAATAGATATTATATTATTTCCATCAGTCTTGATACACAGATCATACATACATTGATTAGAATCTGTAACTAATGGATTATCATATAATCTTGTTATCATAACAGTATCTTCTCTTATATAATCCTTGTACTTATCAATAAACTCTCTCCAATATCTTCCAGGCCCTATGTAGCTGCCAAAGCATCTCTCATAGATGACAGTAAAATCCTCCAGCTTTTTAATACGGATTTTTTTCTCATAATCCTCAAAGGATTTAAGTTGCTTTTTCATTTTCATAGAATCCGGCAATAAATCACACGACGAGTAATTTATATTGCGGAATTCTAAAGGTGATATATTGTGGTGCTTCCTAAAGGCTGTACTGTAATTTGACGGACTATATCCATAATGCAGACCGATATCGGTTATTGACCTATCCCTGTCCATCATAATCCTAACTGCGCTGTAATCCATCTTAAGCCGTTTAATATACGAATATACACTGAAGCCTGTCGCCTCCTTAAAGGCCCTGCAGAAATGATATTTTGAGTAATTGCAATGCTTTGCAACATCACTGACTGAAATATCTTTATCGATATTTTCAATGATAAAATCAATGCCTTTATTAACTACTTCATTTGTAATCATTATTACATCACCAATGCTATCTTTAAATTAATTAAACAGGCTTTTAAACAGTAACTACTTAAGATGTTTATTTATAATTAATATTTATTACTTCTTATAGCTTCATTCCTGCCTTTCCAGCATAAAAGCGTACACATTCCGCTGCCTTATCATATTCCTCCTCAGTGGATAAATGCTCCAGAATACAGGGAACATCCTCAGCTAGCTTTGCTATTTCCTCCATTAAGGTCATATAATCAAATTCTCCGGTGCCTATAATTACTTCTTCAAGGTAAACGGTTGTCAGGTCGGGATTTAAACGGATATCCTTAAGGTGGATAGATAGAATGTCCTTACCCAATATTTCAAATGAATACCTGATAAATTCGGTATTGCTGTACAACAGCCTGGGATTATTTATGCAGTTGCACAAATCCAGATGTATTCCAACCTCCTTGCGATCCACTGCCTCCAGAAATCTAATGTATTCCTCAGGAGAATCAAGGAAGCAGTACGGCATCATCTCGAGCGAATATTTGGTATGCTTGGGCTTTACCGTATCTACTATATAACGGACCGTTTCAACAGCCTGCCTGAAGAATTCCGGCTCATAGCATTCCCTGCTTGGTCCAAACCAGTTATTTTTATACCTTGTACCTACTATATTAACACAGGTTCTTGCCTTCAGGGCATCGGCAAGCCTAAGCCTGTCAATGATATATTCAATATTCCTGCGGGCTTCATCCTTATCGGGGCTTAATGGGTTACACCAGGCCCCTACCTCTGCAATGACAATATCATGGCGGGAAAAGCTCTCCCTGAAGGCCTCTATCTCATCAGGTCTGTCAATTGTAAGATAATCAGGGCACAAGGCCGCCTTATATCCCTTCTTTACATGCGCCAGTGCAAGCTCCTCAGGTTCTCTTCCATTGTAAAATACAGGTCCACCTAATCTCATAAATAGTCTCCTTTTTGCAATCGTTCTTATGTAATATTACAGGATAATATATCATCTATATTAGCACAAAACATCTCCTTATCCAAGCCATCAATTTGCTCAGCTTATCCTGCACAGTGTATTGGTTTTATATGACAGCAATTATTTTGCCTGCCACCATATTGCTGCCATTTTAACTTGCCCTTGGTAAAAAGCTCCCACTATATCCACTACCACAGACTAACGGTTAAAATAATCTATTCGGTGAATATAAATGGGAACTTACATAAAAAGTCTAATCTTATTCAATCTCCATTGTCCTTGCCCGTTCAAATTCTTCCAGAACCTCTGATGATTCCGGTTTGGTCAGCAAGGATACAATAACAATTGTGATGCAGGATATAAGGAAGGCCGGAAGCAGCTCATAAATGGCAAATACTCCGCCAAGCTTTGATATGCCCAGCTTCCAGATAAATACAAATGAGCCTCCGGTAATCATGCCTGCAATAGCACCGGCCTTTGTAACCCTCTTCCAGAATAATGAGAAAAGGATAATCGGTCCGAAGGTGGCGCCGAAGCCTGCCCAGGCAAAGGATACTACTTTAAATATCTGGCTGTCTTTATCCAGAGCTATTATAGCTGCTATTACAGCAATTACTATCAGTGTAATTCTTGAAGCCCAGAGGACTTGCTTGTCACTGGCCTTCTTTTTAAAGATTCCATGATAAATGTTCTTTGAAAATGCCGAAGCAGCTATCAGCAGATATGAATCAGACGAACTGATAGTGGCAGCAAGTATTCCGGCCATAACAACACCGGCAATAATCGGAATGAAGAAATTGGATGACATCAGTATAAATATTTTTTCCGATTCAGTTGAGGAATTATATGCGGTCGGATATAATACCCTTCCTATCATACCTATAAAAACTGCTGCCGAAAGAGATATAATAACCCATATGGTTGCTATTCTTCTTGATATTTTAAGCTCTGTGGATTTTCTGATAGCCATGAATTTAAGCAATACCTGCGGCATTCCAAAATAACCCAAACCCCAGGCCAAAGTGGATACTATCGGAAGTAATCCAAATTTGGCAGGCTCCAAAAATACCACCTTGCCGTTAACGACCTCCTGAACCCCATCTTTCACACTAGGCTGGGCCAATCCGAAGAAATCCAGAAAACCCGGCATATTTTTTGCATTATCAATAACAGCACCTATTCCTCCTGCAGTTGATACGCCTATAATCATTACCAAAGAAAGAGCTACAATCATAACCGTACCCTGCATAAAGTCGGAGGCGCTTTCTGCAAGAAAGCCGCCTATGAATGTGTATAATAATACAAATACAGCTCCAACCAGCATCATGGATACATAGGATGCCTCGAACAATTCGCTGAAAAGCTTGCCTACCGCACTGAAGCAGCTTGCTGTGTATACACTGAAGAATATCAATATAAACAACGATGCAATTGTCAGTATTATCTTATTCTTTTCCTTGAACCTGTTGCTTAAGAAATCAGGTATTGTAATAGCATCACCGGCAATATGCGAATAAACCCTCAGTCTCTTTGCCACAAAAAGCCAGTTCAGATATGTACCGATAGCAAGACCTATGGCAGTCCATGCTGCTTCACATACACCTGACCAGTACGCAACACCCGGAAGTCCCATAAGCAGCCATCCGCTCATATCGGAGGCTTCAGCTCCCATAGCTGTTACCCAGGGGCCAAGCGATCTGCCTCCAATAAGGAAATTACCTGTGCTTTCATTCGCCCTTTTGGCATAATATAGTCCGATACCTATTACAACGGCAATATACAAGGTCATTGCTATCGCCATCTGAAGACTACCTTCCATTAATAATAATCCCCCTATCATTTTTTAATGCTTTAATATATTAACGTATTAATTTTACCGCATATTTATACATTTGTACAGAAAAATTTTGATAAGAGAATTTATTAATTTCACAGTTTTATAAATATAAGACAGAAAATTATGCCTAAATAGGATATTTAAGTCATCAGCTATAGCTTATTTCATATCAATGCCATTGATGTTCTGTGCCATAAATAAAATCTGTCTGGCACAGACATACATGGCCAAAATCAATACAGGCTATTCTGCCTCCGGCTCATAAGCCAGTTCAAGGGCTGCTTTCACAAGTCCTGTAAAGAGTGGATGGGGTTTATTAGGACGGCTCTTGAATTCCGGATGATACTGAACTCCTATGAAAAATCTCTTTTCCTGCAATTCAACAACCTCAACCAGGCTGTCATCAGGTGACGTTCCACTTATTACCAGCCCCTTTGCTGTCAAATCCTCCCTGTATAAGTTATTAAACTCATATCTGTGCCTGTGGCGTTCCGATATCATGCCGGTGCCATATAGCTTTTGCAGCCTGGTACCCTCTTTGATTTTGCAGGGGTATGCACCCAGCCTCATGGTACCGCCTTTATCAACAATACCAATCTGCTCCTCCATTAAATCTATAACCCGATAGGGGGCATCGGGATTGAACTCGGCAGAATGTGCTCCTGTCATACCGCAGACATTCCTGGCAAATTCAATTACAGCTATCTGCATGCCAAGACAAATGCCCAGAAATGGGATATTATTTTCCCTTGCATATCTGCAGGTGCTTATCTTACCCTCTATTCCCCTGTCTCCAAAACCGCCGGGAATGATTATGCCATGAACACCATTTAAAAGCTCAGCTACATTATCATCGGTAACACCATCACTTTCCACCCATCTGATTTTTACCTTAGCACCGGTATCATATCCGGCATGATTCAAGCTCTCAATTATCGACAGATATGCATCATGCAGCTTTACATACTTTCCGACTATAGCGACAACAAGCTCCTTATTTCTGGCATATATTTTTTCCAGCATATTGTTCCATTCTGTCAGATCCGGTTCCTGTGTCTGAAGCCCCAGCTCCCTGCAAACCACTTCATCAAAGCCCTGCTTGTGCAGCATAATGGGAGCCTCATAAAGGCATGGCAGGGTAAGGTTTTCTATAACACAATCAGGCTTTACGTTACAGAAAAGAGATATTTTTTCCTTAATCTCCTTATTCATGGGTTCGTCAGCCCGTGCAACAATAATATCAGGCGATATACCCATTGCCCTCAGCTCCTTGACGGAGTGCTGTGTAGGCTTGGATTTATGCTCATTCGAACCCTTCAGATAAGGAACCAGGGTTACATGGATAAACAGGCAGTTTTTTTGTCCCTGCTGCAATGATATCTGGCGAATCGCCTCCAAAAACGGCTGACTCTCTATATCACCGGTTGTACCGCCGATTTCTGTAATCAATATATCAGCACCGCTGTTTTTTGCACCGTTATAGATAAATTCCATAATTTCACCGGTGATATGGGGAATAACCTGAACCGTCTGACCCAGATATCCACCCTGTCTTTCACGGTTGAGAACATTCCAGTATACCTTACCGGATGTCAGATTTGAAAATTTGGTCAAATCCTCATCAATAAAGCGCTCATAATGACCCAAATCAAGATCGGTTTCGGCACCATCATCAGTGACGAAAACCTCTCCGTGCTGATAAGGACTCATGGTCCCGGGATCAACATTCATATAAGGGTCCAGCTTCAGCGCTGCAACCTTAAGTCCTCTTTGCTTTAGCAACCTTCCCAGACTGGCTGCCGTAATACCCTTGCCCAGTCCTGATACAACTCCACCTGTAACGAATATATACTTTGTCATAATTATTATCCTCATTTCTACGCTGCTATTTTTCTATTGAAAGCTTGTGCCGGCAGCGTTAACACAAACTCTTTCTATGTTTTATTGATAACAGTGAAGAATTATATTTCTACCAGACCGTCAAATACCTTCTTGCATTCTCCGGTCATATATACAGCCTCATCGGTATAACGAACTATCAGCTCTCCGCCCAGCAGCCTTACCTTAATATCGCTGTCCTTGTCGGCATATCCGCACAGCACAGCTGCCACGGCAGAGGCACAAGCTCCTGTACCGCAGGCCAGGGTTTCACCATTACCCCGCTCCCATACACGCATTTTCAGATTGTTTCTTCCCATGATTTCCACAAATTCTACATTCACCCTGTCAGGGAATAGCTCACAGCACTCAATAACAGGACCAAGCTGAGCTGGACTGATCTCATCAACCGACCCGCAAAAGATTACACAATGAGGATTGCCCATGGATACACAGGTTATGGAGTATTCCTTTCCTCCTATTGTAACCGGTCTGTCAATTACACTTTCACCTGGAAGCATAACAGGAATCTGCTTTGGTTCAAGCTCTGCCCGCCCCATGTTTACTCGGACTGATGACACAAGTCCGTTTTTTGTAAACAGGGTCAGCTCCTTAATTCCTGAGAGGGTCTCAATTGTCATATTCAGCTTTCTTACAATATTATTGTCATATAAGTATTTTGCAACACAACGGATTGCATTGCCGCACATTTTTCCTTCACTGCCGTCAAGATTGAACATCCGCATTCTGGCGTCGGCCAGCTCCGATCTCATAATCAATACCACCCCGTCGCCGCCAACCCCATAATGGCGATCACTGAGCAGTACTGACAAGGATTCCGGCGAATTGATATCCATATCAAAGCAGTTGATATAGATATAATCATTTCCGCATCCCTGCATCTTGGTAAAGGGCAGCTTGATTCTATCACTTCTTAAGTTATTGATATCAATTAATTCTGTATTGATCTCACTGTAGCCGGACATCAGGCAATCAGCAAGGGCATTGGCTGTATCTACACTTGTCAGGCAGGGTATGCCCAAAGAACATGCCTTTCTGCGCAATTTCACATCATCTGAGGCAGGATTCCTTCCCTTTGATGAGGTGGATATTACATAACTGATTTTGCCACTTTCTAATAGTGTGGCAGTATTGTCGCTTTCACATTCATGAATTTTTTTTACCTGCTGTACCTTAAAGCCCTTTTCCTTAAGAAGGCTTGCCGTACCGCCGGTTGCATACAGGGCAAAGCCGCAGGCTGCCAGCTTTTCAGCCACCTGTATTATCTCAGGCTTGTCGCTGTCCTTTACGGTTATCAAAACCCCACCCTTTTTATGCAGCTTGTAGCCTGCCGCCAGAAGCCCTTTATATATGGCTTCCTGAAGATTTTTGCCTATTCCCAGCACTTCACCGGTAGATTTCATCTCAGGGCCCAGTTGGATATCTACATCGGTAAGCTTTTCAAATGAAAATACCGGCACCTTTACCGCCTGATAGGGAGGAGTCTTTGCTATACCTGAGCCATAGCCAAGATCAGCCAGCTTCTGTCCCATACTTACTCTGGTGGCCAGCTCGCACATTGGAACACCGGTTACTTTGCTTATGTATGGCACTGTCCTGGATGCCCTGGGATTGACCTCTATCACAAAAATCTCATTCTGGTAAAGCACATACTGGATATTGATAAGGCCTCTGACATCCAGCTCCATGCACAGCCTTCTGGTAACATCAAATATCCTGTCTGCCAGCTCATCCTCAACATTAACAGGGGGATAAACAGCTATACTGTCACCGGAATGTATTCCGGTTCTTTCAATATGCTCCATTATGCCTGGTATAAGTACATCCACTCCGTCTGAGATGGCATCCACCTCGATCTCACGGCCCGACAAATATTTATCCACCAGAACCGGATTTTCCTGCTTCTGACGCAGAATTATCTCCATGTATTCCCGGACATCCGCTTCCTCATAGGCTATAATCATGTTCTGTCCGCCAAGCACATAAGAGGGCCGTAAAAGTACCGGATATCCCAGTTGCTGCGCTGCTTCAACCGCCTCCTCCATTGTCATTACGCAGCAGCCCTGTGGTCTGGGTATATTAAGCCTTGCCAGCAAATCGTCAAACCTCTCCCTGTCCTCACAGATGTCAATGCTGTCGGCAGAAATACCTATAATATTTACTCCTCTTTCATGGAGCTTTTTTGTAAGCTTGATGGCTGTGCCACCGCCGAAAGCCACAACAACTCCTATCGGCTTTTCTATGTTGATTACATTCATTACATCATCTATGCAAAGAGGCTCAAAATACAGCCTGTCACCGGTATCAAAGTCTGTGGATACCGTTTCTGGATTGTTATTTATTACAATTACCTCATAGCCCAGCTTCTTCAGGGTCCATACGCAATGTACACATGCATAGTCAAACTCTATACCCTGTCCGATCCGGATCGGTCCGCTGCCCAGTACCACCACTCTTGGCTTTTTGGATTTTTCAATAAAGGGCAGGGCTTCATTCTCAACAGCCCTTTCCACTGAATAAAAATATGGGGTTACTGCCGCAAATTCGCCCCCGCAGGTATCAACCATCTTATATAGCAGCTGCTTTTGCTGTGCTTCATCCATGCTTAGTTCCAATTTTACAGCGTCAAGATAAATATTCTTAAGACAGCTCAAAAACCAGCGATCCACCTTGGTTATCCGATAGATTTCATCTATAGCGAAGCCTCTTTTTATAGCTTCATACAAAACAAACACACGCTCATCGGTAACCTGATGCAGCATTTGATATATTTCTTCATCAGATTTTTTCTGCAGCCTGGGCATATCAAGACTGTTCAGGCCAAGCTCCGCTCCCCGTACTGCCTTAAGGAGTGCCTCCTCAAAGCTGTCTGCAATCGCCATAACCTCTCCGGTTGCCTTCATCTGTGAGCCCAGATCCCTTTTTGCATAAACAAATTTATCAAAGGGCCACTTGGGCAGCTTGACAGCTACATAATCCAGTGTGGGCTCAAATGCCGCAAAGGTGTTGCCGGTAACGGCATTAACAATCTCATCCAGGGTATAGCCGATAGCAATCTTTGTTGCCACCTTTGCAATCGGATAACCGGTTGCCTTGCTGGCCAGGGCCGATGAACGGGATACTCTGGGATTAACCTCTATAACCGCATATTCAAAGCTGTCAGGATTCAGGGCAAACTGACAATTGCAGCCGCCCTCCACCCCAAGGGCACAGATAATATCCAGAGCTGCAGTTCTTAGCATCTGATATTCCTTATCCGCCAGGGTGACTGCCGGAGCTATAACTATGCTGTCACCTGTATGTATACCTACCGGATCAAAATTCTCCATCGAGCAGATTGCAACAGCATTGCCGGCTCTGTCTCTCATAACCT
>JAAZDK010000215.1 GCA_012512855.1 Clostridiales bacterium | reverse complement strand
GCATTCCGCCGGTTTGCAGATAAAGCTGATTTAGCTCCAAAAGCTCCTTATGCACAATATCAGGTATTTTCTTATTTGAATTAAAATGATTTACAATAGCTTCTATGTACCAGTCATTACCGCTTGCAATAAGAAATTCATCAAAGCCTAAAGGATGCACAGGCAATTCTGTAATATTTTCCGGCTTATGAAGAAGCTGCTTGCTGGATATCAAAATTATATATTTAAATAAATCCGATAAATCACAGGAACTGATCATATCCAAAGCTTTATCGCAGTCTCCTATCTCATCAAGAATTAATATTCTGGAGCTTGCCGGCAGCGAAGTATCAAGATGCAGCCAGTCAACAAGCCTTTCCCTGAATAAGGCGGGATTTTTGCAGTCTGTCAGCTTTATAAATACCCTGTCATGCTCAAGGTTAATATAGCTGATAAATTCAAAAAAGGCCTTGGCAAAATCATATGCCAGATATGTTTTACCCACGCCTTTTAAACCAGTAAGCAGAATTGGTTTATTATTATCTTCTGTCTTCCATCTGATCAGATCGTTTATTATGTTCCTTTTCAAACCAGATTACCTCTTATATCTTAGTTTTTCAAGCAAATCAGAAAAATACTGCGGCAACGGAGCGCTAAACTCAACATACTCCCTGCTGCTGGGATGAATAAAACCAAGTACTCCTGCATGCAGGGCCTGGCCCTGAAGCCTGAAGGGGTCCTTTGCCGGACCATATACGGTATCACCCAGCAGAGGATGGTTTATGCTGGCCATATGGACACGTATCTGATGGGTGCGTCCGGTTTCAAGGGAGCATTCAATATAGGAATAATTAGATGCTAGATTTTCCAATACCCTGAAATGCGTGACCGCCGGCTTGCCATTTTTGTGATTTATGGCCATTCTTTTACGCTCCTTCGGATCTCTGCCTATTGGAGCATTTACAGTTCCGCTTTCGCTATTAAATGTATTATATACAATAGCCTGATAACGTCTTGTAATGGAATGAACCTTTAGCTGTTCTGCTATAAACTGATGAGCCTTATCATTCTTGCATGCAACCAGCAAACCGGTGGTATCCCTGTCGATTCGGTGCACTATGCCGGGACGCAATTGGCCATTGATGCCTGACAGTTCTCCCCTGCAATGATATAGTAATGCGTTTACCAGGGTGCCAGAAGGGTGTCCTGCCGCCGGATGCACTACAAGTCCCTTTTGCTTGTTTATAACAATTATGTCCTTATCCTCATATACAATATCAAGCGGAATGTCCTCAGCTTCTATTTGGATTTCCTTCGGGGCAGGAATGGTGATGGTGATTTTATCGCCCGTTTTTACCTTATAGCTTACTTTGACAGCCTTACCGTTTATCAGTGCATCCCCTGATTCGATCAACCTTTGAATAAAGCTGCGGGATATATCAGTTTGAATCAGGGACAGGTATTTGTCAATCCTGGTTCCGTTGTTTGCTTCATCAACAGTAAATTCAAGATTATTTTCTGTCCCTGCGGAGCAAGCTTTCTTCGACTCTGTCATATTCCGGCTTTCAGTCAAGTCATAATCATCAAAATCCAAATCCCCGTCGTAATCAATATCCCCATCAAAGACAAACTCTTTAAAACCGCTGTTCTTTATATCGTCATCCATGCTTTAATCATCCAATCCAGTTTTTAATGTATACATCATCATCTGGCTTCATTAGTGCGCGATTTTAAACTTATTTATATCAACCTATATCATTATTCTTTATCATCATTAAATTTATCATAGACAATTTCATCTGTACCATCATCAATGGATGATATATTCGCAGTTATTTTGTCATCAGATATGGCCTTGCTGTCTCTTTTTTGATTATTCGGCTCTGAAGCCTTCCCTTTGCCAAAAAGCCCATAGATAAAGAGCAGATCCTCATCCTTATAATAAAAGATTGTAAGGAGAAACAAAGCAATGCATGATACTACCAGGTAGCTGTCGGCAAAATTGAATAAGGGGAAATTGATTAATTCAAAATATATAAAATCAATTACATATCCCAGAAAAATTCTGTCAATCAGGTTTCCGACTGCACCTGCCGCGATTACCACTATTATGATGTTTAAGGCCAGATATTTTTTCTGCCTGGGTATTTTAAAGTAAAATATTATTATCAGCAATAAAACCAGGATGGTAAATATGCTGAGAAATACTGTCTTGTCAGTAAGTATACCCCATACGGCGCCTGTGTTGGTATGATATTGCAGCTTTAATACCTTGGGTATCAGAACAATATCCCTGTTTATCAAATCGGTCTTTACCCAGTATTTTGACAGCTGATCCAATAATACTAATACAGCAAATATTAATAAATCTCTTATGCGTGCTTTCATTGTAAAAACCCGTGCCTTTCCTGGCTTTTTATACGTTTTCTATCTTTACTCCAATACCGTATTTATAGCCTCTATCATTTCTTCCCTGTTTACCGTATTGTCAATAAGGGAGGAGCCAATACCATCAAGAAGTATAAAGCGTATCCTGTCACTGTCCATCTTCTTGTCCAGCTTTGTAACCTCATAAATACCTTCGGCGCTTAATCCGGTTACCTTACAGGGCTCATTGAACAGCTTTATTGTCTCCAGTATATCATCGTATTCCTTTCGGCTTAATTTGCCTCTTTTCATGGAGATATATGCTGCTGCAGCCATGCCGATACAGACACATTCACCGTGAAGCAGCTTAAAATTCATCAGCTTTTCAATAGAATGCCCGATTGTATGGCCGAAATTCAGCAGAGCACGCTCGCCCTTTTCCTTAGGGTCCTTCTCTACTACAGCTTTCTTAATCAGACAGCTTCTATAAATCATTTCCTGAAGGGTGCTATGCTCTTTATTATTAATTTTTTCATGATTTTCCTTCAGCCAGTAATATAGGTTGGCATCCTTTATCAGGCCATGCTTGATTATTTCACCCATACCGGAGAAATATTCGGTATCCGGCAGGGTTTTAAGCGTGGATAAATTCATATACACCAGTGAGGGCATATGAAATGCTCCCACCATATTTTTATAGGCCTTGAAGTCTACTCCTGTCTTGCCTCCTATACTGGAATCAACCATTGAAAGTAAGCTTGTTGGCGCCTGGATAAAGCGGATTCCTCTAAGATAGGTAGCTGCCACAAAGCCGGCCATATCACCTACTACGCCGCCTCCGAGGGCAATAATTACATCATTCCTGTCAAAGCCGGCCAATATCAGCTGTTCATAGCAGTTGCCTACCGTATCAAGGTTTTTGCTGGCTTCACCGGCAGGAAAGGTATAGGAATGCACTGATTTTGCCAGGGAGTTAAGCCGGCTGATTAGTTCATCCTTATAAAAGCTGCCGACTTTGCTGTCTGTGATAACCATAAACCTTCTTCCGGACATATTAAGCCCTGCCAGTAATTCAGGCAATTTGCCAAAATCCGGCTCAAATACTATATCATAAGCGTGTCTGCCATCATAATTTACACTAAGTACATTATCCATAAAAAATGCATAACCGCATCTAATCAAAGGGACGAGGTTATGCCATCCTCCTTACTGTAGTATATTATGATTTGTATAATAAAATCCTAACCAAATATCTGCCTTTCTTGGTCTGGTATGACGTACCGCAATATATAAATCTGCCAAAGCCCCGAACTGAAACTATATCATTTTCATCTAAAACATAGCTTCCCGACTGAATCAAACGTCCTCCGACAAAAACCTTGCCGCCTTCTATTAGGCCTTTAAGGCTGCTTCTTGATTTTCCAAGAGCTAAAGCCAGGATACTGTCCAGCCTTATGGAGGATACGGTTCCGGTGATTTCCTTAAATTCAGGCTTATAATCAAAATCATTCAGCTCAATCGGACTGCAATATACACTTGTATGCCTCACCTGTCTTAAATTATCAATCAGGTAATTGCTTATTTGATTGTTTACAAAGGCAAAGCCTTCATTGTCCTTAACCAGAATGTCCCCTACCCTGCTGCGTTCAATTCCCAGACCCAGTATTGAGCCAAGAAAATCGCGGTGGCTTAGGGAAGAACTGAATTTTTGATTTACAGGGCTAATTTTCAGGCAGCTGATTGGAAAATCAATATCAGCTAAATCCTCTATACTGTCATCTCCACAAAAGCAGATCATCTTTCTTTCGGCATCAGCAAAACCGCCAAAGGAAAAATACTTAATGGCAGGAAGCTCTCTTTTAAGGCCCAAAAACAGATTTTGCTCATGCAAATTCAAAAAATCCGAAAAAACGCATATGCCTTTGTTGAATGCAACATTGGACTGTTCTATCAGGCGTTTTCTTAGCAGCTTTTCTTCCTTGTCAGTATTAATCATGGTTAAAACTGTGAATTGAATGTGGGCGGCTCAAAGCCGTTGGCTATAAGGTCACTGTAATCCCCTGAAATATCCACTGAGTCAGGTGAAATTATAAAGATGCAATTGGATATACGGTGCAGCTTTCCATTGGTGGCATAAACAGAGCCCGATATAAAATCCATGGTGCGCTGTGCCAGCCTATCATCGAAGCCCTCAAGATTGATAACAACAGCCCGGCCGGATAACAGCATATCACAGATTTCCTGTGAATCTTCAAAAGCTGTAGGCTTAATAATGCAAACCTCCAGCCCTTTTGAGGTTGTCTTGATCGGTACAACCTTGCCGGATGAGCTTCTTTCCATTCTCGTCATCCTTTCTTTTTTATTATCACTGCCGACCGAAGACTGTACAGCGGGCTGGCCAAGCTGAGAGCTGTCATATTTTGAATAAGCTAAATCATTTTTACTTTGGCGTTTGCTGCGCTTGCTTTCCGCAAAATCATCCTCTTCCGGAAACTCATCATAATCCTCTGTATCTTCGGTAAGCTTCATAGAATTTAAGACCTTCTTGAAAAAATTAGCCATTCACCATATCTCCTATCTATTAAAACTTTAAATTAAACTCCATGCCAACGCATGAACACCTGACATAATATGTCTGTTTCAGGTTAAGCTATAGTCGCGTTCTCCAAATATTCCGGTTCCTATTCGAACCATTGTAGCTCCTTC
>JAAZDK010000214.1 GCA_012512855.1 Clostridiales bacterium | reverse complement strand
CCCATACGTTGCCCGGCGAACTCTGCGTTCTTATCAAGCCAGTCCAGCGCGTCGCCGGTGGGATCCACGGCGAGGATATCCCAGCTTATCCTTCAGCAGGCTCATAATAGCTTTGATTTCGCTTATAATGTCTGTTTTATTAATCAGTCCCTCAAAGGTTACAATAAATTCATCCTTCCTGTGATCAGCGGTAAATTTATTGTATTCGGCTAAAAAGTCATTCTTCAGTATGGATACTATATGATTTAGCTTTGGTATCTGATTGCCATATTCCTTTATCAATTCAGCTATTGAAATTGTCCTGAAACGATTACTTTCCAAATCAATCGCATCCAGCATACGGGGAGAATATCTTCTAAGCTCCCCGGGGGCATGGTTTACAGTCAGCTTTGGCTGCCCGGGTGAAATCAGTACAGGAAAATCATCACCGACCCGATCAACAGCCCTTGTACCCAGTCCCATCACCATGCGGATAAGGCCATCCTCTCTTTTAATTCTTGGTGACCAACGCAATTCATTGTTGCTGAAGGCCACTCCGGCAAACAGAGGAAAATAATATGGGCCTACGCTGCAGCCAACCACTTCCTGCACCATTATAGCCATTTGCTCCTTGCAATCCAGCAGGTTGCGTTCCTTGCGGTACTGTATGGAATCAGGATTATACATGGAGGCATATACCTCCAGTATTCCTTCCACCAGGCTCTTGAGACGCACATCCTTCGGCCCTGAGTTGGTAATAAACAGGCTTTTGTATTTTCCTGAAAAAGCGGAATCTATCTGATCCTCAAGTATGCTGGATGAACGTATGATTAAGGGCTTGTTTTCAGTCTCATCAAGTATCTGGTTCAGCTGACTGAGAACATATGATGAAAAGCTGGCACTCTTCAGAGTCTGAATAATCTTCGGATAATAAATTCTTATTTCCAATATATCATGATATTTATGCTCATGCAGCTCATCAAGCCCGTTCTCATAAAGCAGATTGTCCAGTTCATCCGAGGAAATATACCATGTCTTTGGAATTTTTATATTTTTAAAGGCTGGCTGACTGTCAATGTGTTCCTTCAGAATTTGATTGGCTATGAAAAAGCCGGTTGCCTTGCCTCCGATTTTTCCTGTGCTGTTAGGTGAGCATATGATACGGTCCAGCAGCTGGCAAAAATCCTCTACGGTAATGTATTTTGATGCATACTCTATCAGCCTTGGATTATCAGTCATAAAACGCCGTATCAATTCCACCAGCAGCCATCTTTCGGTACTTTTACTTCTGATTTTATTTGATTTAATAGCCTTTGAATACTGGCATAGGGCTTTGGCTATTACTCTGACATCTGAATTTTTATTGTTTACTACCTTTATTAATTCATAGGTTTTTTCCTGATAAATCCACAGGCTTATGAAATTATATATCTGCTCGTCGCTAAAGCAGCTGCGGGCTTTGCTGAAAAGCTTGTTACTTAACTCTATAATCTCAACATCAGGCAATATCTCCTGTGGATAGTTGATTTCACCCTGATAGTCGTTTGAATACCATTTTAGCTCTATCAGAATGTCCTCCACCAGCTTATGATTGGTTTTGACCAGCATGGCTATCATCTTTTCACAAATATGACGCAGCAGGTTCTGATCAGTATCCTGTAAAAGCTCTATGATGGTTCTCCAGCTGCTTCTGTTATCAAAATACTCCTGGTAGTACTTAATATATAAAGTATTTGAAATTTTGCTTGCTATTGCATTCAGAAGCTTTTTCTCCTGAGGCAGAAAAACAGTCTCATTCTCCTGAAATGTCCCTGGCGGATAGGCTGCCATTATATAGCCTCTCATCTTGCCATCCACTATTATATCCGCCCTGATTTCATCACTGTTTTTCGCTACCGGTCGAACGGCATACTCCCTGCCATCCAGAACAACCACCACAGTGCAAGCCTCATATTTGCAGAAGCCCCTGGGAGCAAGCTCCGATATTTCCATTAAAATATCATCTAAGCAATCTCTTGTTAAGGCTTCATCTATTAAGTAAAGACATTCAAGTTCCTTGGCACGTTCATTCAATGTCGATAAATTAAAAAGCTCATCCATTTTAATAACCATGCCTTTCCTTAATTTCTGATCCTGAACCGGGCATAATGTTAAGCCGGTTCAGTTGGACAACTTTCTTTATACTTATTATTTTACAATAAAAGTCTGCTTGTATGTGGGAAAATCTATATATAAAAGTGAGAATTATATAAAAAATTCTTTTAGAAGACAGGAACCTAAGAATCTATGCTCTATTCTTAGGTTCCTTATGTAAATCGTAATATTATTAGTCAAGTTACCGACTCTTTTTCTGCATTAAACCCATCCACGCAGCTTGACGGCCTCAGCAACACGATTAATTGCAATTACGTAAGCTGCATCACGCATATACAGGCCTTTTTCCTGAGCCAGATTATGTACGGCATGGAAGGCTGTGGTCATCTTGTAGTCCAGCTTTTCAAGAACCTCCTCAAGGCTCCAGAAATAGTTCATATTGCACTGTACCTGCTCAAAATAGCTGCAGGTTACACCACCGGCATTGCAAAGGAAGTCAGGTATAAGGTATATCTTTCTGGCCTTTATTAATTCGTCCGCATCCGGTGTCGTAGGACCATTGGCACCTTCGCATATTACCTTTACCCTGTCACTTATCTTAGCAAAGGTCTCAGGTGTGATCTGATTTTCAAGGGCACAAGGAAGCAGTATATCCACATCCTGGGCAATCCATTCATCACCAGGCAGCAATTCGCAGCCCATTGCCACTGCCTTTTCCTTGTCTATGGTACCAAAGGCATCCTTGATTTGCGCCATCTGCTCTATATCTATTCCCTTCAGATTGCGGAAGGTATAAGCCTTCTTGTCATTGTTATCCCAGCAGGATATAGCAACTATTGTGCCGCCCAGACTTGTATATAAACGGGCAGCGTACTCGGCAACATTTCCGAAGCCCTGCAGGCTGGCTGTGGTTTTGCTGATATCAATATTTAAAACCTTTAAGGCCTCACGCAGGGTATATATCACTCCATAGCCTGTAGCCTCCTTGCGTCCAAGAGAGCCGCCCATTCCTACAGGCTTGCCTGTAATGGTTCCGGGATAATGACCGCCATGAATTGCTTCATATTCATCCATCATCCACAGCATATGCTGACCGGAAGTCATTACATCAGGAGCAGGTACATCGGCATATGGTCCGAAGTTCTTTGCCAGCTGCCTTACATAACCACGGCATAATCTCTCCTGTTCAGCCTTTGACAGATTATGAGGATCACATATTACTCCGCCCTTGCCGCCGCCTAAGGGAATATCTACAACCGCGCATTTCCATGTCATCCACATTGCCAATGCACGGATGGTATCCACTGTTTCCAGAGGATGGAAGCGAATTCCGCCCTTTGCAGGCCCGCGGGCATCATTATGTTGGATTCTGTAGCCGTTAAATATCTTGGTGCTTCCATCATCCATCTTTACCGGAATAGTGAAATGAAATTCCCGGATTGGCTGGCGCAGCAGCTGACGAACAGAATCCTCAAGACCAATCAGATCTGCTACGTTGTCAAATTGTGTTTGTGCAGTTTCATAAGGATTATAGGATCCTTGCCCCATTTAAAATCCCCCATTTCCATGTTATATGATATGTTTTCGATCTGATTATAGTTTATTACCATGATTTTGTAAACCAAATTTGTTAAAAATTCTACATGATATTTACAGTGTTTCTACATTTTTTGTAATCTGTATCTCATGCTTACAGCTATACCATCCATTTACAGTAAATTAATGTTATAAAATATATTTTTATAACGTTTTTTGTCTTTTACCCATCGTTAAGCGCTAAATAAAATAACTATACATTGTGAAACACTGCTTTATGCCGGATATTATGCATGGCTGAACTAAAACAAGGATTTCTAAAACAAAGTTTTTTCGATTAAAACGTGCAGTTTGATGAAAATCATGATAGAATATCAAAATAATGACAGGCTTTCAAATAATTATTGAACTCCTGACCAATTTACCTTTTTTGAATGGAAAATTATTTATATGAGGAATACAGAATCATATTGATAAAGGATTTTTCACAGACAACAAAGAAAGAGGCTTGACTATTGGTATGAGAAAGTTACTGATTTATCTTAAGGGCTATATAAAGGAAAGCATACTTGCCCCCCTGTTTAAGCTGCTGGAGGCATGCTTTGAATTATTTGTGCCTATTGTGATCAAAAGAATTGTTGATACAGGTATAGGACAGGGGGACAAAGCCTATGTTATTAAAATGAGTATCCTTCTTGTGCTCCTTGCTGTCATAGGCTTAATCAGTTCCGTTACGGCCCAGTTCTTTGCCGCCAAGGCGGCAGTAGGCTTTGCTGCCAGGCTGCGGCATGCTCTGTTTAGGCATATCGGGCAGCTTTCCTTTACAGAATATGATAACCTGGGCACCTCAAGCCTGATAACCAGAATGACCAGCGATGTAAATCAGGTGCAGTCAGGTGTCAACCTGACTCTGCGCCTGCTTTTGCGCTCTCCCTTTATCGTTGTAGGGGCAATGATAATGGCCTTTACAGTCGATGCAGCTGCAGCTGTTAGCTTTGCAGTGGCAATACCTGTTCTTTCTATAATTGTATTTGCCATTATGCTGCTATCCATTCCCCTGTATAAAAAGGTACAAAAGAAGCTGGACAGGGTACTGGGTACCACCCGGGAGAATCTGTCCGGTATCAGGGTCATCAGAGCCTTCAGGCTTGAAGAAAAGGAAAAGGATGAATTCAACAGATACAATGAGGATCTAACTGCTACATCAATATTTGTAGGCAGGATCTCTGCTCTTATGAATCCTTTAACTTATGTTGTCATCAACCTGGCTATTATCTGGCTAATACAAATCGGTGCGGTGCGGGTATCAAGCGGAGTGCTTACCCAGGGTGCCGTTTTGGCGCTGTACAATTATATGTCGCAGATACTTGTGGAACTAATCAAATTCGCCAATCTGATAATCAGCATAACCAAAGGCTTTGCCAGCGCAAACCGCATCAGTGCGGTTTTTGAGATGAAACCCAGTATAGTAGATAACGACAATTTATCTGCCCCTGAAGAAAGCACTTCAAAGTCCTCATCCTCTAAAAACCGCTCAGAATATGCAGTAATCTTTCGCCATGCAAGCCTCCGTTACAAGGATGCAGGCAGCGAGGCCTTAACCGATATAGATTTTAGCGTTCGTCATGGTGAAGTCGTCGGGATTATCGGAGGTACAGGCTCCGGCAAAAGCTCTCTTGTAAATCTGATCCCCAGATTTTATGACACAACAAGCGGAGAGGTTTTAGTGGACGGAATTAATGTTAAGGACTATCCTCTGAAGGCCCTGCGGGATCGTATCGGAATAGTACCCCAAAAGGCGGTTCTATTTGCTGGCAGTATCAGGGATAATAT